>NZ_JBFTMX010000012.1:0-119922 GCF_056397205.1 Massilia sp. 05N420 | reverse complement strand
ATTCTGTACCCTGGCTTTAAAGGAATGGCAAGTCGTGAGCCTTTCAACACATTTCATACATATTTTCGCCAGCAAATCCGTGCGTCGACACATATATTATTTATTGGATTTGCATTTCGCGACGAGCACATCGAGACAATTCTTCAAGAAATTGGCCCTAACAGGAAAGTGGTAAATTGGAACCCGGCAGACCAACCTGAACGGAATTATCTCAAGGACGCTCTGCACATAAAAGAACCTTTTGGTGCGCATGCAAATGGTGGGATGGAGCTAAATGCTAATCTTCCTTCAAAACTCGTTGAGTGGCTACATTCCCAATAGTATGTATGCTAATGGCGCCTGCCGGCTCCCGCTAACCTATAGATCCTCGTGGAGTCCTTCAAGTGACAAAACTCTAGAACTGAGCAACTTTAGCGTACTAGCTGAATAATGTTCAAGTTCGGCCTGAATATAATTCATTATGCCTGGTATGTCGGAGTCCTTCTCCACAAAAATGTACCGAACGTCAGAGGGCTCGAATTTTAACATACAGTGCTTTTTAGTTAGTTCATTTGCGGCTGAAAGCTCTTCTTGTTTTTCATGTGATGTCCGGGATAGGTATGCGTCTATTTTTTCATTTTTGGGAACATAGCGCCATTCGCATTCGAAATAAAAATTCTTTTGAACAGGCGTGCCCTTCAGTACCATCGTGCCTGTTATCGGTTTGGAGTGCGCAAATATATATCGCATCGTCTTTTTCGCTTCATCACGCTCGATACCTTTTATCTCATTGGAATGATTATTCAGGTTAAGCAATTCCTTTCTAAGGTCATTGTTTCCAGTTAGGTACAATAAGGGGTTAAGACCGTTTATTTCTGCCCACCTTCTTGACATTCCTATTCCATATTTTCCATAAAATTCGACGTGATCGCTGATGCGCGACAAAGGAATGTCGCAGAAGCAGACCATCGGGAAGCTAATATAGTCGTATTCGCCTTGAGTTAACTGGGAAACGTCTTCTAAACAGTAACGTGGCCAGAAACCTTCTTTTAATATCGATTTAATTATATCAATATTATTTGTAAAATGAAAAAGCGTGCTGGATTTAGGATTCATCAATCTTTCGCTTGTTATTCTAGATTTATTGCCGATTTTAAAAAATTATAGTAGTAACTCGCGCCAAGGTGTTTTTGAGTAAGTGGCGCTCCCAATCTCGGCCTCAGTACCGTTAATCAAAGCGAGCTTGCAATTACTTTTTGAAATGCCAGGGGCGGCTGCTCTTGACCGAGCTCGGAAGTTGTTACAGCCCAGTGTATCGCTCTTGTTGCTCTTAGTGCAAGAAGGATAGTGTTATCAGATCCTGAAGCGATATAGCGTCCCTAAGAGCCACTTTGTAACCAAGCTCAAGCATGAAAGTCTCTACCTGGAGAACCCCAAATCTTGGTTCTGACTTCGTTGCGACTTGCGTTCTTGCTCGTGCTCGGCACGCTGATCGCGTCCCTTTTTCTCGGGCTGGTGTTGTCGCTCGACCTGGTCTCGACATAGTTGGGCCAGCCGTTGCCGCTCCTTTTCGGCCTTGTACGACTCGTACTTGGCTCGAAGGTCGGCCCGGCCGCTGTCCAGGTGTGCTTGGAATGCCTGTCGCTTCTGATCGTCGTGAGCGTCGCGCTGCGCGATCGCAGCCGCCAGGTCGCCTGACAGGTCCAGGGTCGATCGGTCAGTGGCCTGCGCCTGCCGCTCCAAGTCGCCGGCCGCCTTGGCCGCCGCGAGCCTCTCTACGATCTCGCTTTCGAAGTCCAGCCGCTTGCGGCACGGTTTGCCGGTTCTTCGCTCGATGGCAGTCGCGGTCGGCCCCAGGTGCTGGGTCGGTGTCCGCTCGATGCCCTGTGCCTCCAACGTTCGGTGATCGATCCTGACGTCGTGACCCAGTGCCTGTAGCCGCTCGTTCGTCAGCTCGGCCCATCTGGTGCGAATTCGATCGATCTCGTTGGCCTTGCCCAGGCCACCGCCCATGTTGTGGGCCACCAGGTCCAACTCGCGCACCTTGTTACCCAGGCCTTCTCCCTCGATGCGGTCGGTGGTGGTCAGGATGTGCGCATGGTGGTTCCGGTTGTCGCCCGCTTGGTCTGGCGCGTGGATCGCGACGTCGGCCGCGATCCCGTAGCGGTCGGCCAGCTCCTGGGCGAAGTCCACAGCCAGCCGGCGCCGCTGGCCGGCGTCCAGTTCATCGGGCAGGGCCACCAGGAACTCGCGCGCGACCTGGGCGTCGGCACGCTTGTTCTTCGCCTCGACGGCGTTCCACAGCTCGGCGCGCGTCGGCTGCCACGTCGAGCCGGATGGCATCACGAGGTCGGCTGATTGCAAGCCGCGCTTCCTTGTGAAGTCGTGGACCTCGCCCGTGCGCTGGTCCTGAATCTGCTCGCAGGCGCGGTAGGCCGCCGCAGCGGTCGAGCTGCGCCCGGCCTTGCGGCTGATGATCTTCGCCGACAGGTGATAGATCGCCATAGCGCGCTCGCTGTTGACGTTGGGGTTGTCTTTGGCCCGCCGCAGGCGCGCACGCAAACCGACAGGTTTGCATTAAGTGCGCCCTTGGCCTCGCTTCGCTCGTTCTCGGGACCCGGCAGGCGCTACCACTGTCGCAGCTCGCCGGGCTCATCAGCGTGAGCTAGCTCAGCCGGACCCACGCGGCATAGCGCGGTCCAGATCCAGCGCAACCCGAATGGCATAAGCGAGGTGAACACTGGAGCCTGAACCTGCTTTGGAGGGAACATGAGCAATCCCATCGACAAGGCGCAGCAGCGAATCGACGAGCTGCAGCAAAAGCTGAAACAGGCGAGGGCCCTGAAAAGCCGGATTGAAGCGCGGCAGAGGGGGGGGCGGAAGCCAAGCAAAAGCGGGCAGAGGAAACGCGACGAAAAATCCTCGCAGGAGCGCTCGCGCTCGAGATGATGGATCGCGACGAAGGCGTGAAGACACGCTTCATGGCGAGACTGGACAGGTTCCTCACGCGCGCGGACGACCGTGCCCTGTTTGGGCTACCGCCAAGGACTTAATAGACGTGGACCCACGCCTTAAGCCAGAACCAAAACTGGTTATTGTCGTTGAAGCAACAAGGGCGTACACTGGGCAGTTTCGAGAGTCTRCAAGCGGACAGAAGAAAACGTCGAAAGACTAAATCACCAGATACGATTTGTAAGGACTGGATGTATGCCGGTATATCTGCATGGACTTGCTCTAAAGAATTATCGAGGAGTGGGACAGGATTTTGAAAAGGCAGGACCTTTTCAAAGCTGTAACTTCTTTATAGGTACTAATAATAGCGGGAAGTCCTGCTTCTTAAACTTCATTTCGACACATTTGGCTTCAGCCCATAGTTACGCACACGGGGCCACTCTAAAACTRCAGCCGCTAGAAGTGCATTTAGGTGCCACTCCTCATGAAGTGGAATTTGGTTTTGCAGTTCCGCAAGCAGAGGCAGAGGCGAGACTTCGACAACGGATTGAAAACCAGAAAGGAATGGTTTCACCAGATATTGCAGTTATCTTGGGAAAGCTTTTCAAATCTTTGTCCGAAGAGGGATATATATGGATAGCAGCGAAGGCAACTGCTCCAGTTCAACGTAGTTTTTCTAAGCTATCAGCGGATGAAATCAAAATCTCTCTAGCCTCTCACGAGTGGCAAAATCTCTGGCACGCCGTTACAGGCTATTCCAGGGGAGGTTTGAATGATTGGTATGGGCAGGTAATTAATGTCATGCTGGAAATATTTGCTCTTGGGTACCCTAGCGCTCGAATAATTCCGGCTAAAAGGCAAATCGGAGCTAGAGGCCACAATTTCGACGATTATAGCGGAGCAGGCCTGATTGATAAGCTTGCTGAGCTACAAAATCCAGGCCCTACAGAGCGTAACTTGCGTGAGGATTTCGACAAGATAAACTCTTTTCTGCAAGAGGTTACTGGCGATACAAGTGGGATGATCGAAATACCTCATAATCGAGAAGAGGTCCTAGTGCACAAAGAAGAAAGAGTGCTTCCTCTTTCTTCTTTAGGTACCGGAATTCACGAGGTGGTAATGATCGCAGCATTCTGCACACTAACAAAACAAAGCATAGTTTGCATAGAAGAGCCAGAAATTCATCTGCATCCACTGCTGCAAAAAAAATTGATAAGATACATAACAGAAAATACCGATAATCAATATTTTATTGCAACGCATTCAGCTAGCATAATAGATCAACCGGGAGCTTCTGTATTTCATGTAACGCAGAAAAATGGCGCGACAGCAGTCTGTTTCGCTGCCGCCTCAGTACAGCGGTTTCAAGTATGCCAAGACCTTGGATACCGAGCGTCGGATCTTTTACAAACCAATGCTATCATCTGGGTCGAGGGTCCATCGGATCGAATTTATATCAACCATTGGATAGCAGCAGTAGATGGTAAGTTAAAGGAGGGAATACATTATTCCATTATGTACTATGGTGGTAGGTTGCTAAGCCACTTGAGCGCGACAGATGACGAGATCAGCGATTTTATTTTGCTGAGGAAGCTGAATAATAATATGGCTATAGTTATCGATAGTGACAAAAAAAATTCGGCAACAAGAATTAACGACACTAAGAAACGTGTAATTGAAGAGTTTAAGATACATTCGGAACCARCATGGCTAACAGCTGGAAGAGAAATAGAGAACTATATTCCGGAGAACGTGCTGAGCAATGCTTTGCGCCAGCTTTACAAGAATTTTTCGGCAGTTGATAGTGTGGAAAGATATGCGCATAGACTCCACTTCGTTTCGACAGGGAAAACGCCGAAGGTAATTACAGATATTGATAAAGTAAAGGTGGCGCGCAAAGTATGCGAGTCAAAGGCGGATTTCACAATGTACGATTTACGTATGCAAGTGGATCGGATTGTTCAAATGATTCAAAAGGCGAATGCCTAGTACCTTAAGGACAACTGCTTCGTGCTCTGAGCCGTTCGGATCGTCTAGTGTCAACCATGTGAATGCGCAGTCTATAGAGAGCATCCGATCTCAGTCGTGCTTTGGCGGCCGTTGCGTAACCTTACTTTCGGCGTTCGTGTAATCAATTCCGACCTTAAAGAAGTCTGTTAAGGTATGCATTAACGTTGGAGCTTCGGCAACAGTTACCGACCGGGTAGCTCAGCATCGGTTAGAGTCAGACCTCCTCGGGGCATGTTTGGGGGTACAACGAACTCCAGAGTGGCGGAAACCCAGCATCGATGCGGTCTCCCGCCGTTGATGGGAATCCCCCTCTCCAAGAACATAGACACAGAGCGGCCTCCGGGCCGCTTTGTCGTTTCTACCCACAATTCGACCCAATCGAATTCGGTCGAGCTGGCCCTACAGCTTTTYGATCTGCCGGTCGATCGCCTTGCGCGCTCGCTCGTTGCGCTCACTGTAACGATCGTTCAGGTAGTCGGCGCGGCCGCGCAGTAGCAGCGTGAACTTGAACAGCTCCTCCATCACGTCGACCACGCGGTCGTAGTAGGCCGACGGGCGCATGCGGCCTGCCTCGTCGAACTCTTTGTAGGCCATCGGCACCGACGACTGGTTCGGGATCGTGAACATGCGCATCCAGCGGCCCAGCAGGCGCAGGGTGTTGACCACGTTGAAGGACTGCGAGCCGCCGCACACCTGCATCACCGCCAACGTACGGCCCTGGCTTGGCCGGACGGCACCCTGTTCCAGCGGAATCCAGTCGATCTGGTTCTTCATCACGGCCGTGATCGCCCCGTGGCGTTCGGGGCTGCACCATACCTGGCCCTCGGACCACAGGCACAACTCGCGCAGCTCGGCCACCTTCGGATGCGTCTCGGGCACGCTGCCGACCATCGGCAGCTCCATCGGGTCGAAGATCTTCACCTCGGCGCCGAAGTGCTCGAGGATGCGCGCCGCCTCCCAGGTCAGGAAGCGGCTGAAGGAGCGTTCGCGCAAGGAGCCGTAGAGCATCAGGATACGTGGCGGATGGTTCATGTCGCCGGCCGGTTCGAGCCTTCCGATCGTCGGCAAGTCCAGCAGCTCGGGCTTGATGTTGGGGAGGTTTTGCAGTGGCTCAGCCATGCTTGACCTCCTGCGGTTGTCCAGCGGCGGCGAAGTCGCTTTGCGCCACCGTGCCGGCCACCGACGCCTCGCGGTGCGCCGCCGGATACAGCCAGCAGAACAGCGGCGTCGCGGCTGCGGCACCCAGCAGCTGCGCCACGATGAAGCCGAATGTATCGGCGGGACGGATGCCGGCGAAGGTGTTGGTGGCGCTGCGCGCCAGGGTCACCGCCGGGTTGGCGAACGAGGTCGAGGAAGTGAACCAGTAGGCGGCCGTGATGTAGGCCGCGACGGCGAACGGCGTCACGCTGGGCCGGCTGCGCGAGCACCCGATGATGACGGCGATCAGGCCGAAGGTGGCGACGAATTCGCTCCACCATTGCGCGGCGCCGGTGCGCACGTGTTCGGACGCGACGAACAGGGGGACGTCGAACATCAGGTGCGCAGCAGCCACGCCGGCAAAGGCGCCGGCAAGCTGCGCGGCGATGTAGGGGATCACCTCGGAGGCCGGCATATTCTTCTGCCACGCTTCCGACAGCGTGACGACCGGGTTGAAGTGCGCGCCCGAGATCGTCCCGAACATCAGGACCAAGGCCAGCAGGCCGGCGCCGGTCGCTATCGCGTTGGCCAGCAGGGCGATGGCCACGTTGCCGCCGGCCAGGCGCTCGGCCATGATGCCCGAACCCACGACCACGGCCAGCAGGAGTGCCGTGCCGAGGCCCTCGGCAACGATTCGTCTGGAAAATGTCATTGTGCAAGTCCTCCGTTCACGTCAGGCCGCGACCGGCTGCAGGGTCCCGATGCGGTCCAGCTCCGCCTTCAGGCGCGCCTTGTCGTTCTTCAACTGGTCCAGTGGGAGAGCCAGGAAAGCTTCGATGCGGGCGCGCAGGATCGCGTAGGCGGTCTCGAAGGCGGCGTTGATTTCCGCCTCGGTGCCGACCACATGGCTCGGGTCTTCCACGCCCCAGTGGGTGCGCAGCACCGGGCCGAGATAGGCCGGGCAGGTTTCACCGGCGGCGCTGGCGCAGACAGTCACCACGATGTCCGGCGTCACGGGCAGGTCGTCCCAGGACTTGCTGTAATAGCCCTCGGTAGGGATCTCCTTGCTGGCCAGCAGTGCGAGCGCCTTCTCGTTCAGCTTGCCGGTAGGCTGGCTGCCGGCGCTGATGGCGTGCCAGCCAGTTGGCGCCAGATGGTTAAAGACGGCTTCGCTGATGAGCGAGCGGCAGGAGTTGCCGGTGCAGAGGAAAAGTACGTTCACAGTAGACCTTTGGTTAGCGGTAAGGAATCAGGCGCTTGCGCCGGCCGTGCTGGGTTCGCAGCTTGAACCGCTGGCCGGCGTGCAGGGGTTGCCGCCACAGCAGTTCTCGGACAAGAAGCCCAGCAGCTGGTTCATCGTCTCGAAGTTCGCGGCGTAGTAGATGAAGCGTCCGTCGTGCTTCGGCGTCACCAGGTTCGCGTGGGCCAGCTCCTTCAGGTGGAACGAAAGCGAGGACGGCGCCACGTTCAGGGCTTCGGCGATCTTTGTCGCCGACAGGCCGGCAGGGCCAGCCTGCACGAGCAAGCGGTAAGTTGCCAGCCGCGATTCCTGGGCCAGGGCGGCGAGGGCGGCGAGAGCCGGTTTGGTTTCCATGAGGTCATCCATTATTTGATAATTCTAGTATAGTGGAATTGAGGTCTCGACTGCAAGCTGGCAGGTGTGCCAATACGACGCTTCTAAATATATCGAAATAACTTGACCGGTGGATGACAAGTGACTATTCTTTATTCGTCGAATTACGAATAAACATGATGTCGAGATACCTTGGTCATGATGTGTCGCTGAGCTATTCGTAATTCGACGAAAAAAGAACAGCTGCGTCGCGGCTGCATATCAACAACCGGACTGGCGCCGGATTGGACGAGGAGAACAACATGAACATGAATGATGGACAAGAGCTTCCGGTCGCAGTGCTCGGCGCCGGTCCGGTAGGTCTTGCGGCGGCTGCACATCTGATCGAGCGCGGATTGACACCACTGGTCCTCGAAGCCGGCGCCACCGTCGCCGCCAACTTGATCACCTACCGCCATGTGCGTCTATTCTCGCCGTGGCAGTACAACATCGACAAGGCGGCACGCCGCCTGCTACAGGGTCATGGATGGAAGGCGCCCGCCGACGACGGACTCCCGACCGCTGGCGAGCTGCTCGACGATTACCTCGTCCCGCTCGCCGAGACGCCGGAAATCGCGCCCGGTCTGCTGCTCGGGCACCGCGTGGTGGCCATCACCCGGCTTGGCTTCGACAAGGTGAAAACCAAGGGCCGCGAGGGCGCGCCTTTCCTCATTCGTGCCGAGACAGCCGACGGCCCGCGCCAGTATCTCGCCAGCGCGGTGATCGATGCCACCGGCACCTGGTCGCACCAGAACCCGCTGGGCGCGGACGGCATTCCCGCGCTGGGCGAGGCGACCCTGGCCTGGCGGATCGACTATGGCATGCCCGACGTGCTGGGCGCTGCTCGCCAGCACTTTGCGGGACGGCGGGTACTGGTCGTCGGTGCAGGGCACTCCGCAGCCGGCACCTTGCTTGCGCTCGCCCAGCTGGCCCGAGAGAACTCGGAAACCAGCATCGTATGGGCGACCCGCGGCAGCCAGCTGGCACGGGTGTTCGGCGGCGGTGAAGCCGATGGTCTGCAGGCGCGCGGACAGTTGGGCATGCGGCTCAAGGCCCTGCGCGATTCGGGCGGCCTGGAACTGCGCCAGAACTTCCGCATCGAGGCGCTGACCGAGGTCGGCGGTCGGGTCCGTGTGATCGGAGAGCCGGTCGGCGGCGAGGTTCCGGTTATCGACGGGATCGACCGGATCGTCTGCGCAGCAGGTGCACGGCCGGAGCTCGCGCTGACCCGGGAACTGCGCGTGCGCCATGATCCGTGGCTCGAAAGTACCGACGCGCTGGCGCCCCTGATCGACCCGAATGAACATAGCTGCGGTTCCGTACGCCCGCATGGGCACCGCGAACTGGCGCACCCGGAGAGCGGCTACTACGCTGTCGGCGCGAAGAGCTACGGCCGTGCGCCGAACTTCCTGATGGCGACCGGCTACGAGCAGGTGCGTTCGGTGGTCGCGGCCCTCGTGGGCGACATGGCGGCAGCCGACGACGTGCAGCTCGAGCTGCCGGAAACCGGGGTGTGCAACACGCGTCTGGCCTACGAGGATGCCGGAGCCGATCCGGCAAGCTCGTGCTGTGTGTCGCCATCCGGCGCTGGCGGCTGCAGCAAGTCCGTCGAGGCAAGCTGCTGCGCCTGATATTCTCGATCCGCCGCCGGCATGCACCGGCGGTGACCATCCTGGAGCTTTCCGTGCATCCGTCATCGAAGACCATCGGCATCCTCGCCGTCACCCAGATCCTGTCCTGGGGATCGCTTTACTACGCCTTCACCATTCTGGCGCCCGGCATCCAGCGCGACCTGGCGCTCACGCCGGAAGTCGTGTTCGGCGCCTTTTCCTGGGCGCTGCTGGTTGCCGGAATCGCGGCGACCCCGGTCGGCATATTGCTGGACCGCTACGGCGGCCGCCATGTCATGGCCGCCGGCTCGTTCCTGTGCTTCCTCGGGCTGGCCTGGATCAGCCGCTGCCACGGCGCGGCGTCCTACTACCTCGCCTGGACCGTGATCGGCGTGGGCATGGCCCTGACCTTGTACGAGGCCGCCTTCGGCACGATCAACCGCAAGTTGGAGGCCGGCTCGCGGCCGGCGATTTCCACCTTGACCCTGTTTGGCGGCTTCGCCAGCACCTTGTTCTGGCCGCTGACCGCCAAGCTCCATGCGGTGCTCGGTTGGCGCGACACCTACCTGTGGTACGGCGTCTTGCAGGTGGCGGTGTGCATGCCGCTGCACCTCTGGCTGGGCGCCGATCCCGTTCGCGACCAACGGGGAGCGCCTGCCAGCCCGCGCCGCGACCACACCCTGGCGGAAGCCTTGCGGCACCCCGCGTTCTGGACGCTGGCGCTGGCATTCTCCGCCAACACATTCATCTTCTCGGCCATGGCGGTGCACCTGATCCCCTTGCTCGAACGCCTGGGCCATTCCGCGACAACCGCAGTCCTGCTGACCGCGCTGATCGGCCCGATGCAGGTGCTGGGACGGGTAGGGGAGATGACGATCGCGCGGGATACGCCGCCGCAGACGGTCGGCAAGCTGACCTTCGCCATGCTCCCCGCGGCCTTGCTCGTCCTGGCTCTTTTCGGTTTGCACGCCTGGACGGCCGCCATGTTCTGCGTGCTGTACGGGCTGAGCAATGGCATCCTGACCATCGTGCGCGGCTCGATCCCGCAGGCGCTGTTCGGCCGCGAAAACTACGGCGCCATCGCCGGCGCCATGGCGGGTCCTTCGCTGCTCTCGAAAGCGGCTGGTCCGCTTGTCGCGGCGGCGATCCTCCGCAATGCCAGCGGCCCGGAAGTGCTCTTGTTCGTGCTGCTGGCCATGGCGATCGCCTCGCTCGGGTTCTATCTGCGGGCGGTCGCCGGTCCTCGCCAAGCGGAAACGGTCAAAGACTTTGACAAGAGCGCCGCCTAGTGTCTATTCTCTGTTCGTCAAACAACGAATGAACTCCATGTCAAAGTCCTGCTGTCCCCCGACCAGTCCTCGCACGCGCAGCGCGGAGATCGATGTCGATGATCTTGCGCGCATGTGCAAGGCCGTCTCGCATCCTGCCCGCCTTCAGCTGCTGCGGCATCTGATCGACTACGGCGACTGCTACTTCGGCAGCCTGGCCGACGTCCTGCCGCTGGCGCCGTCGACGATCTCGAACCACGTCTCGATCCTGAAGGAGTCTGGACTGATCGAAGGCTCGTCGGACATGCAGCGGGTGTGCTACTGCGTCAACCAGGAGCGGCTCCAGCAGTTCAAGCTCGCGGTCGCGGCACTTTAAAACTGGCGGAGGGCGTCGGCCTCCAATTCACTTGCTGCACTTCCTCCTCGGGTCGGCGCGGTGTGACGATGCTGAGCAGGGGCGCTTTGATCGGTTGCTATCCTCGCCGCGCGCGTCTTCGGCGTCGATCTCTCCGGTGAACTTCTCAACGCGACGCGCCTTGTCGCACCCCTGGCGCAAGATATCGGTCTCGCCAATTCGAAACGGGATGCCGATGAATTTTGCTGACTGCCTGGGCCGTGGTTTGCCGGGGAATGCCCATGACGTTTGACAAGCACGTCCGGCTTGTCGTCGGAGCCGAACTGGGCGCGGTACTGCAGCGCGGATTCACGGAAGCGATCGACGCGACCGCAGTCCCGCCGCCACTGCTATACGTCCTCGCAAACGGCCAGGAAGTGCGCGACGCGGTCGAGGATGGTAGCTGGCCAGCACCCGACAGCCGCTTTTCCGGCGAGGCCGCGCTGGACGCCTATGCCTTGCCCTTGCTGCGCTGCTTCATCGACGAGCGGCGCAGCCGTGTATCGGATACGCCGGAATATCGTTTCGGGAATGCGCTCGCGCGCGACCTGCATCCTGTCGGCCATTACTTCGACCGCTATGTCGTGCGCTTGTTTGATGGCGCGGACGCGCCACTGGGCCGAAGCGGAGAGTGTCGGCCATATGCGCTCGGCCTGCGCACCGCCGAGCTTGACATCGCTCCGGCGAAGGGGGCGAAGAAGCGGAGGTTCGAAATCGGCCGTGTCATTTACGACCTCGACACCCAGCGTGCCATCATGGACGCGATTTTTACCGCGTTCGAAACCTACTACGTGCAGGCGAGCGGGCGCTTCGGACAAGGGAACGCCGAACAAGTGCTGGACTCATGCTGGGACGCGTTTCGCCAGGCCGTCGGCGCCGTGCTGCCGCGTTTCCGTTCGCCGCGCCTGGATGCCGAGCGGGAATGGATTGCGACTGCACGATGGCAGAGCCCGGCCCGGTTCCAGCTAGCCGGCGACCTGCTGGTGCCCGCGCTGTCATTGCGCGGCCGGTCCCCTGGCGCGCGTCGCTTGCCGGTCGAGCGCACGGTCGTGCACGATGCCTTGCCCCATGCGCTTGCCGCTGACAGCCTGCGCCAATTCTACCGTTTTCACACGGTGCCGAGCCTCGTCGTGCGCCGGGTGGCCGAAGTGGAAGCCGCATCCGTTTCGCAGCACGCAGATGACGATGGACTCCGGTGAATCGGGAACGTTGTGGAAGGGATTGCCGGAATGACCGGTCGGTAGTGCCGCGCCGGATTGACGCTGCGAGATTCGCCGCCGCCCTGTCCAGAGACAGGGCTCGGCTGCCGTTAAGGCATTCTGAAGATGATCAGATGGCGGGAGAAGATGGACCGCAATAATTATTGCGCACGCTTTTTCTCTTCCTTCTTTACTTTCTTGTCCGCCTTCTTTTCTTTGGCCGTCTTTGCGGGCTCTTTTTTGGTGGATTTTTTTGCGTCCTGGCTTTTACTCATTTATATTCTCCAATTGAAATTCTGCACCGGTCACTGATTTTCACCCGGCGTCAATGAACCGAGTATCCGCGCAATGTGGGCAGCGGCTGCATGGCCACGGCGACATCGCCTTCTGGATCTTCCTCGGTTTTCCACTGAACCCAGCCGAGCACTTCTTCGATACTGGCAAGACCGCTATACAAGGCCGTACGGGCCTCGACAAGATTAGCCATTTGATGCCTCTCCTGAAGCGCCACGGCGGCAAGAGAAGGATCCAGAGCGCTGATACGCGCTTCCAGTTCTTCGAGATCGTCGGCGAGTGCCGAGTGCAGGGCATGCAAAGCCGCTACCGCATCATCTGTATCGTAGGGCTCTCTATCATTCATGGTAATTTCTGTTTTCAGCCTCATGGTTGTCGCGTCACGCGTCCACAAGATACAGCAATTGTGGAAATGCTGCCGCCGATTCGAGAATTGCACACTGGATACCGAGTCGGATGGCGGATCGATAACAATTGCCTTTTTCATGCAAGACTGATTTGTGTGAAAACCTTTTTTTGTACAATAGCGCGAAATGATTAGGTGAAAAGCCGAAGCCCCTGTATATTGGACCTCGCACTACATCAAGTCGTCGTTATTGTTGGTCTTTCTCTCCCGTCTCGCCTTCTGGCGGTCCTGTTTGATTTCCTCCGCTACACCCTCTTGGTCGAATGTGCGTTTCGGGCGATTTGCCCATGCATCTTAAAGGACTAAAAATGACTACTCAAACCGGCACCGTAAAATGGTTCAACGACTCCAAAGGCTTCGGCTTCATCACGCCTGATGCAGGCGGCGGCGATCTGTTTGCCCATTTCCAGGATATCCAATCGGAAGGTTTCAAGAGCCTTGCCGAAAACCAGCGCGTCTCGTTCGTGCGCTCGACCGGCCCGAAAGGCGAAAAAGCGGGCAATATCCGCGCCATCTAAGCGGCCAGCCCTGGCGACGCGTGCGACGCGGATAGCGTTGCCGTGCCCGGCGGGCCCGGATTTCAGCTGACTCCGGCCACCCAGCGACTGGGCCTGGATCGGCAGGAAAAAACGGATTTACGTTCATCGTAAATCCGTTTTTTTATGGGCGCGCCTCGAGCGCTTCACATCGCAGTTTGCTAGCGGCGACTAAACAAGTCCGCTAAACAGGTCCATCGATAGACTTGCCTGGAAGCGACTGCTAGCATGCCACATCGACAACCCTCGAGGTGCCTCGGCATGGAATTGAGCGCAAGTCCCCAGGAACAGCAGACCAGCAACGCGACCCGCGACGTGGTCGTCGGCATGCTCTTTGTCGGCCTCCTGTTCTTCATCCTCGGTTTCGTCACCTGGCTGAACGGTTCGCTGATTCCCTTCCTGAAGGTGGTCTGCAAGCTGACCAATTTCCAGGCCCTGCTGGTCACTTTCGCCTTCTACATCGCCTACACCGTGATGGCCCTGCCGTCGGCCGCGGTACTCAAGCGCACCGGCTACAAGAAGGGGATGAGCTTGGGTCTGGGGATCATGGGCATCGGCGCCTTGCTCTTCATTCCGGCCGCGCAGAGCCGGCACTACGAGCTGTTCCTGGCCGGGCTGTTCACGCTGGCCACCGGCATGACCCTGATGCAGACCGCCATCAATCCCTACATCGTCTGTCTCGGCCCGCGCGAGAGCGCCGCCATGCGCATCAGCATCATGGGACTCTTCAATAAAGGTGCCGGCATCGTCGTGCCGCTCATCTTCACCAGTCTGATGCTGAAGAATATCGACACCGCGTCCGAGGCCGTGCTGGCGCAGCGGCTGGTCTTCCCCTATGCCTGCATGGCGGCGGCGCTGTTCGTGATCATGGCCTTCATCCATTTTTCGAAGCTGCGCGAGATTCCGCCGGAGCTCGATGGTGACGACGCCAGTGTCGACGCCACCTCGGTCCTGCAGTTCCCGCAACTGGTGCTGGGCGCGCTGGCGCTGTTCGCTTATGTCGGCGTGGAGGTGATCGCCGGCGACACCATCGGCCTGTACGGCCATGAGCTGAAGGTCGCCAATTTCGGCGTGCTGACTTCCTACACCATGGTGTGCATGGTGATCGGTTACCTGATCGGCGTGGTGGCGATCCCGCGCTTCATGTCGCAGCAGCGGGCGCTGGTGCTGTCGGGCCTCGTCGGCGTCCTGCTGACGGTCGGCGTGACCACCGGTTCGGCCACGGACGCCGCGCTGTCGCAGGCACTGCTCGGCTGGAGCGGTGCGCCGCTGGTGCCGGACAGCGTGATGTTCCTGGCGCTGCTTGGCCTGGCCAATGCCATGGTGTGGCCTGCGATCTGGCCGCTGGCCCTGCAGGGACTCGGGCGGCATACCGCCAGCGGCTCGGCGGTGCTGGTGATGGCGATCGCCGGCGGCGCGCTGCTGCCGCTGCTCTACGGCCATCTGGCGGACATCGTCACCCCGCGCAGCGCCTACTGGCTGCTGCTGCCTTGCTATGCGCTGATCCTCTGGTATGCCGCGAGCGGCCACAAGATCCGCCGCTGGCGCTGAACTGGAGAGAGGCTTGATGATTCGAGGAGCGGCCGGCGCGACGCTGGCACTGATGACGGCGCTGCTCGCGCCGATGACGCCGGCCATCGCGGAAGCCCCGGCCGGACAGGAAGCGCCGGCCGCCCTGGGCGGCGTCGCCAGCGCCACGAAATTGCAGCTGCGCTGGGAACTGCAGCGCAACCTGTTCAGCGCCGAGGCTCCGCACGGACGCTCGCAGGCGCGCCTGATTCTCACCAACCACGACGATCGCCCCTTGCCGCCGCGGGGCTGGTCGCTGTACTTCAACTGCCTGGACCGCATGATGCCCGGACCCTTGGCCGGCAATCTGGTGCTCGAGCAGGTCGCGGGCAGCCTGTTCCGTATTCTGCCGGGGCCGGGCTTTCAGGGCGTGGCCCCTGGCCAGACCCTGGACATCGTCTATACCTACCCGGGCCTGGTGATCAAGCTGGCCAAGGCGCCGACCGGTCCCTACCTGGTCTACGACGCCGCTCCCGAGCTGGGCGTGGCCATCGCCGACTACGCGCTGCTGCCGGTGACGCGGCCGGAACAGCTGGACCGCGGAACCAGCGGCGCCAAGCCGGTAGTGACGCCCGCGGATACCTATCGCCGCAACGCCCGCGCCGACCTGCTGCCGCCCGCCGAGCTGCCGCCGGTGCTGCCGACGCCCCTGCGGATGCAGGTGGGCGAGGGCAGGCTGCTGTTGAACGCGCAGCCGAAAGTGGAAGCGCCGGTCGCCTTGAAGAACGAAGCGGCGCTGGCACGCTCGCTGTTTCCGCAGACCCTGCCCGCAGGCGGTGCGAAGCTTCAGCTCGGCATCGGCAAGGTGGAGGGCCAGGATTCGCCCGAAGCCTATCGCCTGACGATCGACGCCAGGAGCGGCATCGCCATCGTCGGCAACAGCGCCGCCGGCGTCGCCTACGGCCTGCAGACCCTGCGCGACCTGCTGCCTCTGCCCGGTTCGAAAGAACCGGTGCTGAACGAAGTGAGCATCGTCGATGCCCCGCGCTTCGGCTATCGCGGCTTCCAGCTGGACGTCGCCCGCAACTTCCACGGCAAGCAGACGGTCTTCAAGTGGCTCGACCTGATGGCGCGCTACAAGCTGAACAAATTCCACTTCCATCTCACCGACGATGAAGGCTGGCGCATCGAGATCGCCGGCCTGCCGGAACTGACGGCGATCGGCGCGGTGCGCGGCCACAGTGCCAGGCCCGGCGTGCGCCTGCAGCCGGCCTATGGTTCCGGTCCCGATCCGAAGGACCCGAGCGGCAGCGGCTACTTCAGCCGCGCCGACTACATCGCGATCCTGCGCCATGCGAAGGCCCGCCACATCGAGGTGATCCCTGAAATCGAGATGCCCGGCCACGCGCGCGCCGCCGTGCAGGCGATGGCGGCGCGCTACCACCGCCTGAAGGCGGCCGGCGGCAAGGACGCCGCGAAGTACCTGCTGAACGATTTCGACGACCGCTCGAAGTACAGTTCGGCGCAGTACTTCACCGACAACGTCATCGATCCCGGCCTCGATTCGACCTTCGCCTTCATCGACCACGTGGTCGCGCAGATCGTGGCGCTGCACCGCGAGGCCGGTGTCCCGCTGCGCACCATCCACATGGGTGGCGACGAACTGGCGAACGGCGCATGGGAGCGCTCGCCCGCCAGCCTCGCGCGCATGCGCAAGGAGAAGCTGGCGTCGACGGCCGACCTGTGGGATTACTTCTACGACCGCGTCGACGGCATCATGCGCCGGCACGGCTTGAGCACGTCCGGCTGGGAAGAGCTGGCGGCGCGCCAGACGCTGCTCGCCGGCCGCAGCAAGCTGATCCCGAATCCGCGCTTCACCACGCGCGGCTTCACCGCCTGGGTATGGAACGACTCGCGCGGTGCCGAGGACTTCGCCAACCGCCTCGCCAACGGCGGCTACGACATCGTGCTGGCGCCGGTCGGCGCCATGTACCTGGACATGGCGGCCAACCCGAATCCGGAGGAGCCGGGCGTCAACTGGAACGACTACGTCGAGCTGGACACCGTCTACGACTTCGTCCCCTTCGACATGCTGAGGAATGCACCCGAGTCGGCGCGCGTCGGCAAGGACGGGCTGACCGACTACGGCAAGCGCCACGTGCGCGGACTAGAGGCGACGTTGTTCACCGAGACCGTGCGCGATGCCAGCCGCATCGACTACCTCGTCATGCCGCGCCTGCTGGCGGTGGCGGAACGGGCCTGGGCGCCCGATCCGGCCTGGGCTGGCGAGCAGGATGCGGCGAAGGCGGCCGCGCTGCATCGCCGCGCCTGGTCCGGCTTCGTGAATGCGCTGGGCCAGCGCGTGCTGCCGCGCCTCGACCTCGAACAGACCGGCGTGGCCTACCGCATCGCGCCGCCCGGCCTGATGGTGGATGGCGAGCAGGTGCTGGTGAATCATGCGCTGCCCGGGATCACGCTGCGTTATACGACTGACGGCAGCGATCCGACGTCCGCCAGCCGGCCTGTCACGGGACCGATCACGGAGCGCGGCACGATCAAGGCGGCGGCCTTCGACCGTAACGGCAGGCGAGGGCTGGTGGCGAGCGTCGAGCGCCGCTAGTGCCGGCCGCTTTCAGCGCGGCCGCATGCGCCGCTGCCCCTGGCGCCGCCGCTCGTCGCGCGGCGCCGGCTGCATCGCATAGGACGGCATGGCGCCGTTGCCGTCGATACCGAACTCGATCACGCGGCGCAGCGAGCGCAGCGTGACCGGCTTGGCCAGCACCGCGATGCGGCCCGCATGGTAGTGGGGCACATGGCTTTCGTCGTCGAGCAGCAGGACCACCGGCGCGCGCGGCGCCAGCCGGGTGATCTCGCCGATGAAGGAACGGCGGTCGTCCGCGTTGGAGGTGGTGTAGGTCAGGATCAGGTCGAAGCGCACCGTCTGGGCCGTGTTCAGGGCCGCGCGCGGACTGTCCGTGGTCGCGACGATATAGCCGAGCGATTTCAGCAGCGTGGCAATCTCGCCGCAAGCCAGCGGGTCATGTTCTACGAGCAGTGCGCATTTCATCGTCTATCCTCCTGATAGGTGGATGACGACGCCTCACGCTAGTTCAAGCGCAAAGTTGTAACAATTTTTCTCATCCATTCCTGAGAGGCGTGCCGCGGCGGCGGCGCGCCAGCCAGGCGGCCAGGCCGCCGATCGCCAGGCTGGCCAGCCCGGCCGGTTCCGGCAAGGCCTGGGTTTGCGGCTGCACGACTACCTGGGCGGCCTTGCGCAGGACGCCGCGCTCGCCCGCGCAGGAGGGATAGGCGTCGCCGCAGCCGTCCGGCTGGTCGCTGTGCGCCCACAGCATGGTGAACACGCCGTCGTCGCCCTGCATGGTGAAATCCGAGAAGCCGTCGTTGGCCATGATGCTGCCTTTCATCCGGCCGTCCGCCAGGAATTGCAGCGTCATCGACAAGCGCTGCAGGCCGGGCAGGGTTTCATCGCGATAGCGGTAGTCGATGCGGTTCCAGTGCTGCTGGCCGTCGTCGCCGGCATACCAGTAGTGCAGCGCCAGCAGGCTGTCCTGCTGTTCTTCGCAGATCTCCGCCATGCATTGGTTCTCGACGTTCAGCGAGAGTGTGCCCTGGGCGACGGCGGTGTCGGTGAATTCGAGTTCGAGATGCAGGCCGGCCGGCGTCGCATCCGTGTGTGCCACCTGCTGCCAGGTGTAGAGGACATTCGCCGAAGCGGCTTGGGTGACGAGGGCGGTGGCGGCCAGGCAGAGAATCTTGCGGAACATATGTGTCTCCAGAAATGATTCCATTTAACAAGCAAGGATTGCGCCTGCGCATCCACGTCCTTGATTTGAAAAAGAATTTAACAATGCAGGGTGCATACCCGTCACAAATATGTAAAGCGGGTCGACAGTGCGCTACCGTACATATGGCCATGCAGCATTTCGCGCCGTATTTTCGGCATTTCGTCGCATCGGCCTGTCGGCTGTACGTACTGGACGGCATGATGCGGGCTCGATCAACAGCTCATCGCTAACAACAAAAACCATGTCACGCCAGAACACCCAACACCTCGTCCGCCTGCTCCTCGCATCGCCCGCCATCTTCGGCATGTTCAGCGCCTACGCCGCCGGCCAGGCCACCACGGCCAAGCCTGCGGACAAAGCGGCCCCGGTGCAGCAGGTCGAGGTCAAGGGCCAGGCCGCCGCCTACGACGCTCGCCGCGACGATACCGCCACCAAGATCGTCGTCAACCAGGAAGAGATCCTGCGCCACGGCGACACCACCCTCGGCGAAGTGCTGAAGCGCTTGCCTGGAATTACCGTGGGCGGCGTGCAGGGCCGCGGCGGCGACGTCCGCATGCGCGGCCTGGGCAACGGCTACACGCAGATCCTGCTGAACGGCGAGCCGGCGCCGCCGGGCTTCTCGCTGGACCAGGTGTCGCCGGAGATGGTCGAGCGCATCGAGATCATGCGCGCCGCCACCGCCGAGTACAGCACCCAGGCGATCGCCGGCGGCATCAACATCGTCCTCAAGCGCCAGGTCCAGACCGCGCAGCGCGAACTCAAGACCGGCGTGCAGGCGGAGAACGGCGCCTATGGCGCGGTCTCGACCTTCCAGTTGTCGGACAAGAGCGGCAAGATGTCGTATGCGATGAGCGGCAACGTGCTGTACGGCCGCCAGGACCGTCCTTCGCACATCGTCACCGAAGGCTATGACGCCGCGGGGCGCGAAGTCCTGCACCGCGTCGCCTGGGACGGCAACCGCGGCCGCCTGCTGGCGATCGGCCTCTCGCCGCGGATCAACTGGAACCTCGGCGCCGGCGAAGTGATCACCTCGCAGAACTTCATCAACATCGCCCGTTCGCGCGGCGATGCGCCCGAGACCGTGGTGACTTCGCTGGGCGCGCCGCCGCGCTACGTGGCCACCGCCACCGATGCCGAGAACAAGATGGAAATGCTGCGCAGCGACCTGTCGTGGACCAGGCGCCTGCTTGACGGTGCCAAGATCGACGCCAAGTTCGGCGTCAACTACGCGCACCGCGACAGCGGCGTGGGACAGTTGCAGTACTACCCGAACGATGTGCTGGCGCTCGACCGCGACATCGACAGCGACTTCACCGACAAGGGCTGGAGCAGCACCGGCAAGTATTCGCGTCCGGTCGGACAGGGCCATGCGATCGCGGTCGGCTGGGACGGCGCCTACAGCCTGCGCAACGAGACCCGCCTGCAACACGAGACAACCACGGTCGGCGCGCCGATCGTCAACCGCGACGAGAGCTTCGACGCCACCGTGCGCCGCCTCGCCCTGTTCGCCCAGGACGAGTGGAGCGTGACCCAGCAATGGTCGGTGTACTTCGGCCTGCGCTGGGAAGGCATCCAGATCAAGAGCGAAGGCAACAGCTACGCCGCGATCGACAACCGTTCGAGCGTCTTCAGCCCGCTGTTCCAGACCCTGTACAAGATCCCGGGTTCGAAGAACGACCAGATCCGCGCCGGCATCACGCGCACCTACAAGGCGCCCAACGTTGCCAGCCTGGTGCCGCGCCGCGGCATCGCCTCGAACAACAGCCCGACCACGCCGGACACGATGGGCAACCCGCAGCTCAAGCCGGAACTGGCCTGGGGCCTGGACCTGGCCTACGAACACTACCTGCCGGGCGGCGGACTGCTCTCGGCCAGCACCTATGTGCGCCACATCGACGACATCACCCACTCGCGCGTGTTCTTCATCGACGGCCTGTGGGTGTCGATGCCGGTCAACGACGGCGCCGCCAACACCCGCGGCATCGAACTCGAAGCCAAGCTGCCGCTGCGCCAGATGTTCCCGGGCTGGCCGGCGCTGGACCTGCGCGCCAACGTCACGCGCAGCTGGTCCAGCCTGTCGATGGTGCCGGGTCCGAACAACCGCCTGGATCAGCAGACGCCCCTCTCCGGCACCTTCGGCTTCGACTATAAATTCGACGGCCTGCCGGCCACCTTCGGCGGCAGCCTGAGCTTCCAGAACGGCGGCCCGGTGCGCATCTCGCAGAACCAGTACGCCTATGCCGGCGTGAAGCGCTCGCTGGACCTGTACGGCGTATGGAAGTTCACGCCCAAGACCCAGGTGCGGATGTCGCTGGCGAATACCCTGCGCCAGGATAACGTCGGCGCCGCCACCTATGTGAGCGCGGACGGCAGCCGCCTGACCGATACGACGATCACGCCGACGATGCTGCAGCTGCGGGCGATGCTCGAGACGAAGTTCTGAACTGGCGGCGGTAGGCCGCCGGGGAGGTCTGCAGCGCGCTCCGGAAATGCTGGCGCAGCGAGAGGGCGGAACCGAAACCCGCGCGCTGCGCCACCAGCTCGACCGGAGCATCGCTGCCCTCCAGCAGGCTGCGCGCGTGGGCCAGGCGCTGCTCCAGCAGCCACTGCTTGAAGGACATGCCGGTGGCCTGGCGGAAGTGGCGCGTGAAGTTACGCCGGCTCATGGCGGCGCGCCCGGCCAGCGCGTCGAGGTCGTGCTGGGCGTCCAGGTGGCGGCTGACCCAGTCGAGTACCCGCGACAACCTGCCGTCGCTGGGCGACACCGGCAGCGGCCGTTCGATGAACTGGGCCTGGCCGCCCTGGCGGTGCGGCGCCACCACCAGCCGGCGCGCCACCGCATTCGCCGCCTCGGCCCCGCACAGGCGGCGCAGCAGGTGCAGGCAGCAGTCGATCCCGGCCGCCACCCCGGCCGAGCTCAGGACCTCGTCCTCATCGACGTACAGCACTTCCGGATCCACCTTCACCTTCGGATAAAGGCGCGCCAGCGCGTCCGCGGCGGCCCAGTGCGTGGCCGCGGTGCGCCCATCCAGCAGGCCCGCCTCGGCCACCGGGAAGGCGCCCAGGCAGAGCGCCACCACGCAGGCGCCGCGCGCGTGCGCCCGGCGCAGCGCGTCCAGCAAGGCCGGTGGCGCGGGCCGGCAGTCGTCGTGCCAGGCAGGCATGACGACGATGTCGGCTTCGTCCAGCCCATCGAGTCCGTGGCTGGGCCGGATGCCGAAGCCGGCGCTGGTGTCCAGGGTGTCTCCGTCCAGACCGCAGACGCGCAGCGAGAACGCCGCCTGCGCCCCCAGGCTGCTGCCGAACACCAGGCAGGGAACCGACAGGTGGAAGGGCGTCATGCCGTCGAAGGCGATGACGGCGACCTGGATGGGCTTGGATGTTGTCATGGCCCGATTCTATCGGATATCGGCTTGCGGGCCACTGTCAGGCTTGATAGCTGGCCAGCACAATGCTCCGACATTCACTTACTTCAGGAGCCGACATGCAAGTCCAACAGATCCGCAACGCCACCCTCGTCATCGACTACGCCGGCAAGCGCCTGCTGGTCGATCCCCTGCTCGCGGCACAGGGCGCCTACCCGGGTTTCGCGGGTACCGCCAATAGCCACCTCGCCAATCCCCTGGTGGGCCTGCCGGTTCCGCTAAGCGAACTGCTGGACGTCGACGCCGTCGTCGTCACCCACCTGCACGCCGACCACTGGGACGATGCGGCGCGCCGCCTGGTCCCGCGCGGCCTGCCCATCTTCGCCCAGAACCTGCATGACGCCGCGCTGCTCCGCGCCGACGGTTTCGAGGACGTGCGCGTGTTCGGAGACGGCGCCGTATTCGGCGATATCGTCCTGCACAGGACCGGCGGCCAGCACGGCAGCGACCAGGTGATGGCCGTGATCGGCGAACGCATGGGGGAGGTGAGCGGGGTGGTGTTCAGCCATCCGGATGAACCGACCCTGTACCTGGCCGGCGACACGGTCTGGAACCGCCACGTCGAGGACAGCCTGTCCGCCCACCGTCCGGACGTCGTGGTGCTGAACTGCGGCGACGCCCAGGTGCCGGGCCTCGGCGCCATCATCATGGACCAGCACGACCTGGCGAAGGTGGCGCAGGCCGCGCCGCAAGCCACCATCGTCGCCAGCCACCTGGAAGCGGTGAACCACTGCGTGCTGTCGCGCGCGGCGCTGCGCGATTTCCTCGACGCCCAGGGCCTGCGTGCGCGCGTGCTGGTGCCCGAGGACGGCGAGGTGTGCGCCTTCAGTGCGGCGGCGTGAAGTTGTACTCCCAGGCCCAGGGCATGTCGTTCTCGCCCAGCACGCGCCGCGCCAGCTCGGGGTAGATGCGCTCGGCGCGCACGTCGTTCGACAGCATCACCACGCAGCGGCGCCTGGCGTCCAGGCAGATCACCATGTTCGCGGTGATCTCGTTGTGGCCGCCCTTGAACCAGCCGGCCCCGCCGCTGCGGTCCCGGAAGCTGACCACGCCGAGGCCGGCCGCCAGCTGCTGCGGCCAGCTGGCCGTTCCTTCCTCCAGCGTCGGGAACTGGTGCCTCGACACGATAGGCAGCCAGCCCTTCACCATGGCCGCGCGCGATGCCGGGCTCAGGCCGTCGCCGCGCACGATGCCTGCCCACAGCTTCGCCTGGTCATCGATGGTGGTGTCCATCGAGCCGGCCGCGCGCACCCGGCTGCGCTCGTCGTGCGCTTCCATCTTGCCGTTCTCGTCGTAGCCGTCGGCCAGGTTGGCGGCAAAGCCGGGGCGCCACTTCATGCTGGTGTTGCGCATGCCGAAGCGGTCGAACACGCGGCGCTGCATTTCCGCGCCGGTGTCCAGCTTCAGGCCCTGTTCGACGATCAGCTGCAGGATGGTCAGGCCTTCGCCGGAATAGGCATAGCGGCTGCCCGGCTCGAAGTGGAAGCGCAGCTTCTTGTCCGGCTCCAGCCAGCGGAAGTTGGCGMAGCCGGCCGAGTGGGTCAGCAGGATGCGCGGCGTGAGCTTGCGCCAGCGCTCGTCCCGTGCGAGGTCGGCGTAGTCGTCGGGTTCCCGGTAGTCGGGCAGGGGCTTGGGCAGCAGGCGCTCGAGCGGGGCGTCGAGGTCGAGCTTTCCTTCGTCGACCAGCTGCAGCAGCATGTAGGCGAAGGCGGCCTTGGTCAGCGAGGCGCCGTACATGATGGTGTTGGTCTGCAGCGGGAGTCCCTTTTCGGCATTGCGCCAGCCCCAGCTGCGCACACTCCGTATCTGGCCATCGTCGATCACGGCCAGGGCCAGGCCCTGCAGCTTTTCGCGCTGCATCAGCTGGGTGATTTCAGGATCGGCGGGCGACTGCGCGGGCGGCGTGGCCGCGCAGGAAGATAGCAGGCATGCGAATAGCGGTATGAACCATTTCATCGGCATCTCCGGTTGGGCTCGCAGATGCAGATGATGCCACAGGCGCATGAATCCACTCCGTCATACCCGCGAAAGCGCGAATGCCGGCGCTCAGGGCTTACGCTGCACCGGCGACATCGGCGTACTACGCAAACCCTTGCATTATGTTGTGTAGTGCCCACGCCGCCGCGACACCTGCACAGGCCATTCCAAGGGCATCGGCCAAGGCATATGGACCTCGTCGCAAGCTCGCTGTCACTCTTGAATCCAAGAAAAATATTGAATTCTCTCAAATACTTTCGTTATACAATTCATCTCATATGTTGAAATCGAACTAATGATTTCCGTATGGCAATGGCTGTAAAGATGCTGCACAGCCAGATTTTGATGGACTAGAATCGCTCATCCCGACCACCGGCCTCGACCCAGCCGGTTCTTTTCTTCGCCGCGCGGCGGCAAGGACGTTTCATGCTCAGTCAACAAGAACTCGCAGAACAGGAGCGCGTCAAGGCATTGCACGCGCTGGCAGTGCTCGACACGCCGCAGGAAGACCGCTTCGACCGCTTCACCCGCATCGCCGCCGCCGCTTTCGATGTGCCGACCGCGCTGGTTTCGCTGGTCGACACCAATCGCCAATGGTTCAAGTCGCGCGTCGGTTTCGACGTACGCGAGACGCCGCGCTCGGTGGCCTTCTGCAGCCACACCATCGCCCTCGACGACCTGCTGGTAGTGCCCGACACCCGCCTCGACGAACGCTTCCGCGACCATCCGCTGGTGCTGGGTTCGCCCTTCATCCGCTTCTACGCGGGCCAGCCGGTGCACAGCGTCGACGGCCAGCCGCTCGGCACCCTGTGCCTGATCGACCAGGAGCCGCGCGAGTTCAGTGACGCCGACAAACGCATGCTGCGCGACCTGGCCCAGATGGTGCAGGATGAACTGAACCGCGGCGCGCTGGTGGCCACGCGCGACGCCGCCCAGTTGGCGTTGCGCGAGCTGAACGTGCAGCTCGAACGCCGCGTCGAAGACCGCACCCGCGAACTGCACGCCAAGAACAGGCTGCTGGAGCAGGAAGGCCGGCAGCGCATGCTGACCCAGCAGGCCCTGCTGCAGAAGCAGGTTTTGCTCGACGCCGTGCTCGAGTCGGTGGACGTCGGCGTGGTGGCCTGCGGCGCCGACGGTACGCTGACCCTGTTCAACCGCGCCGCGCGCGACCTGCACGGCATGGATGTCGCCGACGTCGTGGCGCGGGACTGGGCCCGGCACTACAACCTGTTTGCGGAAGACGGCCACACGCCGCTGGAAGAAGCGAACATCCCGCTGGCGCGCGCCCTGCGCGGCGAGAACGTCAAGGACGCACCGATGGTGATCGCGTGCGAACAGGGCGGTTTGCACCGCGTGCTGGCCAGCGGCCGCGCGCTCAAGGGCCCGAATGGCGAGGCATTGGGCGCGGTGGTCGCAATGAAGGACGTCACCGAACTGGCCGAGTCGCGCTCGCGCGTGATCGAAAGCGAAGAGCGCCTCCGCACCATCGCCGACAACGTGCCGGCCCTGATCGCCTACATCGACACCGGACTGCGCTACTGTTTCGCCAACCAGCGCTACCAGGAATGGTTCGGGGTGAAGAGCGCCGAGATGCTCGGCAGGACCGTGCTCGAGGCGATGGGCGAAACCTTTTATGCGCCGCGCCGCGCGGCCCTCGAGCGCTGCCTGCAGGGCCATGCCTCGGCCCTCGAGATCGAAGAGGAGCGCCGCGGGCGCCGCCGCGTGATCAGCTCGACCTACCTGCCGCATGTGCGTGACGGCGTGGTGCAGGGCATCTACGTGCTGTCGACCGACGCGACTTCCGCGCGCGAATACGAACGCCAGCTGCATGCGCTGGCCCACTCGGACCACCTGACCGGCCTGCCGAACCGCCGCAGCTACGAGGAGAGGCTGGCGCAGGCGATCGCGCGCTCGCGCCGCAGCGCGATGGCGATGGCCCTGGTCTACCTCGACGTCGACCACTTCAAGCAGATCAACGACAGCCTCGGCCACGCCAGCGGCGACGCCGTGCTGCGCGAGTTCGCGAAGCGCCTGTCCGCCACCGTGCGCAGCACAGACACCGTGGCGCGCCTGGCCGGCGACGAGTTCGTGATCGTGCTCGAGCAGGTCGGTTCGGCGCGCGAGTGCGCACGCATCGCCGACAAGCTGCTGGAAGCGGTGCGCGCCGACTTCCTGGTCGACGGCCAGCCGCGCCGGATCACGACCAGCATCGGCATCGCCTGGTCCGCGCATCCGGAGCAGGCCGCGCTGGCGCACGCCGCCGACGAAGCACTCTACCAGTCCAAGCGGGCAGGGCGCGATACCTCGTCGGTGCTGGTGGCCGACAGGCACTGAGCGGCCGCCCGGCCGGCCACCCGGCGCCGGCTGCGAATTCCCTCCATTCCTGAAGGCAGGACACGCCACCGGCGCAAGCGGTGGCGTGGATGTCCGCTCGGCCAAGCCGGGCTGGCGTCGGCGATCGTGTAAATGCATCGTTTATCAAGCCTGACCGTCTTTTTAGAAAATTTTTACACCTCCCTGCCTACACTTCTTTGCATCGCAACATGGCAAGGAGTGCAGTCATCATGATCGTCACCATCGCCCGCCACGCGCCGCCGCTTGCCGGCGAACTGGTGGCCGAACGCCTCGCCCTGTTGCGTGCCCGCGGCGGCCGCCGGGTCTTGCTGCTCGACGCAACTTCCACCCAGGCCAGCCGGCAGTGGGCCGAGGAGTGCGAACGCCGAAGCGTCGCCCCGATGCCGGAGCTGCGTGCCGTACGCGGCTTCGGTCTGCCCGAGGAGCTTGAGCGCCTTTATCCGCGTTTTCCGGACGTCGTCATCGATACCGACGGCGGTGACGGCCACGAATGCCTCTCCGCGCTGATCATGGCCAACGTCGCCGTGGTGCCGCTGTCGCCTCAACAGGCGAATGGCGAGCGCCACCATGCCCTGCTCGCCCGCATCGACAACGCACGCATGTTCAACCCCGGCCTGCGGGTCCTGTTCGTCGTCGCCGGCGGCGAGTGCGATCCGGCGGCGCTGTACCAGGAGGTCTACCACGCCGTTCCCGCCGCTCCGGCCTCGTCGCGGAACCCCTCGTTCGGCCTGGCCCCATGAGCCGGCCGGCTTTTTACAATAACAAGGAAACACAACAGACCATGAGCAGAACCATCCTTATGCTGGCGACGCTTGCCGCGCTGTCGGCACCGCTGCATGCCCAGGAGGCCCAGCCGGAAGATACTTTCACCTTCAACGCGGCGCTCACCTCCGACTACCGCTACCGCGGCATCTCCCAGACCCGCCTCCAGCCCGCCCTGCAGGGGGGCGCGGACTACACCCACAACCCCGACGGCCTGTACGCCGGCACCTGGCTGTCCACCATCAAGTGGGCCCGGGACGCGGGCGGCGGCGGCAACCTCGAGTGGGACCTGTACGGCGGCAAGCGCGGCCAGCTCGGCGCCGGCCTCGGCTACGACGTGGGTGTGCTGGGCTATGTCTACCCGTCGAACGGGCTGAAGCAGGTGGCGGGCTTCGCCGACGCCGACACCGCCGAGATCTACGGCCAGCTGGGCTACGGGCCGGCCTACGCCAAGTATTCGCTGGCGCTGACCAATCTGTTCGGCATCGCCGACAGCCGCCACAGCAGCTACCTGGATCTCGGCGCCAATCTCGACCTGGTCCAGGGCCTCACGCTGAACCTGCACGTCGGCCGCCAGGACGTGCGCCATCACGGTACGGCCAGCTATACCGACTACAAGCTCGGCCTGACCAAGGACTTCGGGATCGCCAGCCTGGCGCTGGCCTTCGTCGGCACCAACGCCGGCGAAGCGGCCTATGCATCCCCGGCCAACGGTAAATTCCTTGGCAAGAAGGCGCTGCTCGCCAGCGTCGGCAAGACCTTTTGATCAACCCGACATCCGAGGTATTCATGGACTTCGTCTTCATCGGTGCAATCGTCCTGCTCACTGCCCTGATCTGGGGCATGGCTAGCGCCTGCGCCCGCCTGGGAGAGCGCAAATGACGCTCTTCTATCTCATCGGTGCGCTCGCTTCGGGCGGCCTGCTGGTGTACCTGCTGTACGCCATGTTCAACGCGGAGGACCTGTAATGGACATCCGTTCGCTTGCGCTTCCCGCAGTCTTCCTGCTGGTCCTGCTGGCCATGTCCTGGCCGCTCGGGATCCTGCTGGCCCGCGTGGCCGAGGGGGGCCGCCTGCGTGGCCTCGGCTGGCTGCACCGGACCGAAACGGCGCTGTACCGGGCTGCCGGCATCGACCCGGAGCAGGGCATGGGCTGGAAGGCATATGCCATTGCCCTGCTCGTGTTCAACGCCGTCGGCACCTTCGCCGTCTATGGACTGCAGCGCGTACAGGCCTGGCTGCCGCTGAACCCGCAGGGGTTCGGCAACGTCGGCCCGGACTCGGCCTTCAATACCGCGGTCAGCTTCGTCGCCAATACCAACTGGCAGGGCTACAGCGGTGAGCAGACCATGAGCTACCTGACGCAAATGCTGGCGCTGACCTGCCAGAACTTCTTCTCGGCCGCCACCGGCATCGCCGTGGTGTTCGCCCTGATCCGCGGATTTTCCGCGAAGTCGGCCAGTTCGGTCGGCAACTTCTGGGTCGATCTCACCCGCAGCACCCTGTACGTGCTGCTGCCGCTGTCGCTGCTGTTCGCGGTCTTCCTGATGGGGCAGGGCGTGATCCAGAACTTCTCGGGCTACCTGCAGGTGCCGTTGCTCGACCCGCTGGCCCAGGGTGCCGGGGCCACGCAGACCATCGCGATGGGACCGGTGGCTTCGCAGGAAGCGATCAAGCTGCTGGGCACCAACGGCGGCGGCTTCTTCAACGCCAATTCCGCCCATCCTTACGAGAATCCGACCGCCGTGTCGAACCTGTTCCAGATGGTGGCGATCTTCCTGATCCCGGCCGGCCTGTGCTTCGCCTTCGGCCGCATGGTCGGCGACCGCCGCCAGGGCTGGGCGATCCTGGGCGCCATGACCTTCCTGTTCGTGGTGACGACGGCCGGCGTCGTACTGGCCGAGCACCAGGCGCATCCGGCCTTGCAGGCCCTGGGCATCGACCAGCAGGCGAGCATCCTGCAGTCGGGCGGCAACATGGAAGGCAAGGAAACCCGCTTCGGCATCGATGCCTCCGCCCTGTTCGCCGCCGTCACCACGGCCGCTTCCTGTGGCGCGGTGAACGCGATGCACGACTCGTTCACGCCGCTGGGCGGCGCGGTGCCGCTGCTGCTGATGCAGTTCGGCGAGGTGGTGTTCGGCGGCGTCGGCGCCGGCCTGTACGGCATGCTGGTGTTCGCGATCATGGCGGTGTTCATCGCCGGCCTGATGATCGGCCGTACGCCGGAATACCTGGGCAAGAAGATCCAGGCCTACGAGATGAAGATGACCTCGATCGCCATCCTGGTGACGCCGGTGCTGGTGCTGGCCGGCACGGCGATCGCCGTGATGACGGCCGATGGCAAGGCCGGCGTCGCCAATCCGGGCGCGCACGGCTTCTCGGAGATCCTGTACGCCTTCAGCTCGGCCGCCAACAACAACGGCAGCGCCTTCGCCGGCTTGTCCGCCAACACCCCCTTCTACAACTGGATGCTGGCGATCGCGATGTGGTTCGGCCGTTTCGGCGTGATCGTGCCGGTGCTGGCGATCGCCGGCTCGCTCGCGGCCAAGCAGCGCCTGCAGACCACCAGCGGCACCATGCCCACCCATGGCCCGATGTTCGTCGGCCTGCTGGTCGGCGTGGTGGTGCTGGTCGGCGTATTGAACTACGTGCCGGCGCTGGCCCTCGGGCCGGTGGTCGAGCACCTGCAGTTCCATGCACAATAATCAGGAGCACCTCATGACGCAACTTCCTCCGTCCGCTGCCCGGTTGCCGGCCGGCGCCGCGCCCGGCGCCAAGCGCCTGGGCATGTTCGACGCCAGCCTGGCCGGCCCCGCGCTGGTCGACGCCTTCAAGAAACTGGGCCCGCGCACCCAGCTGCGCAGCCCGGTCATGTTCGTGGTCTACGTCGGCAGTATCGTCACCACGCTGCTTTATGTGCAGGCGCTGCTTGGCGCCGGCGAGGCGCCGGCCGGATTGATCCTCGCCTGCGCCGTCTGGCTGTGGTTCACCGTGCTGTTCGCGAATTTCGCCGAAGCGCTGGCGGAAGGCCGCAGCAAGGCGCAGGCGGCCTCGCTGCGGGGCCTGAAGCAGAGCGTGATCGCCAAGAAGCTGGCCACGCCGAAGCACGGCACGAGCTGGCTGCCGTGCCCGGCCACCGATCTTCGAAAAGGCAAGTACATCCTGGTCGAAGCGGGCGACGTCGTGCCCATCGACGGCGTCGTGGTCGAAGGCGTGGCCTCGGTCGACGAGAGCGCGATCACCGGCGAGTCCGCGCCCGTGATCCGCGAATCCGGCGGCGACTTTTCGAGCGTCACCGGCGGCACCCGTGTGCTGTCGGACTGGCTGGTGGTAAAGGTGAGCGCGAATCCGGGCGAGACCTTCCTCGACCGCATGATCGCGATGGTCGAGGGCGCCAGGCGCAAGAAGACGCCCAACGAGATCGCACTCACCATCCTGCTGGTGGCGCTGACCATCGTGTTCCTGGTGGTGACGGTGACCCTGCTGCCGTTCTCGCTGTACTCGGTCGAGCTGGCGAAGGCTGCCGGCGTGCACAGCTCGCCGGTCACGATCACGGTCCTGATCGCGCTGCTGGTGTGCCTGATCCCGACCACCATCGGCGGCCTGCTGTCGGCAATCGGCGTGGCCGGCATGAGCCGCATGATGCGCGCCAATGTGATCGCCACGTCCGGCCGCGCGGTGGAGGCCGCCGGCGACGTCGACGTCCTCCTGCTCGACAAGACCGGGACCATCACGCTCGGCAACCGCCAGGCCGCCGCCTTCCTGCCGGCGCCGGGCGTCGCCGAACGCGAGCTGGCCGACGCCGCGCAACTGGCTTCGCTGGCCGACGAGACACCGGAAGGGCGCAGTATCGTGGTACTGGCCAAGCAGAAGTTCAACATCCGCGAGCGCGAACTGGAGAGCCTGCACGCGGTGTTCCTGCCATTCTCGGCGAATACCCGCATGAGCGGCGTCGATGCCGGCGCGCGCCGGATCAGGAAAGGCGCCGCCGATGCGGTACGGCGCCACGTCGAGGCGCTCGGCATGCCGTTCCCGGCGGAGGTCGTACGCATCGTCGAGGACGCCGCGCGGCGCGGCAGTACCCCGCTGGTGGTGGCGGACGGCGCCCGCATCCTCGGCGTGATCGAACTGAAGGACATCGTCAAGGGCGGCATCAGGGAACGCTTCGCCGAGCTGCGCCGCATGGGCATCAGGACCGTGATGATCACCGGCGACAACCGGCTGACCGCCGCCGCGATTGCCGCCGAAGCCGGCGTCGACGACTTCCTGGCCGAGGCTACGCCGGAGGACAAGCTCGCGCTGATCCGCAAGTACCAGGCCGAAGGCCGGCTGGTGGCGATGACTGGTGACGGCACCAACGACGCCCCGGCGCTGGCCCAGGCCGACGTCGCGGTGGCGATGAATTCCGGCACCCAGGCCGCCAAGGAAGCCGGCAACATGGTGGACCTCGATTCGAATCCGACCAAGCTGCTGGAGATCGTCGAGATCGGCAAGCAGATGCTGATGACGCGCGGTTCGCTGACCACCTTCTCGATCGCCAACGACGTCGCCAAGTATTTTGCCATCATTCCGGCGGCCTTCGTCGGCGCCTACCCGCAGCTGAAGGCGCTCGACCTCATGCACCTGGCCAGCCCGGCCTCGGCGATCATGTCGGCGCTGATCTTCAACGCGCTGATCATCGTGTTCCTGATCCCGCTGGCCCTGCGTGGCGTGCGCTACCGGGCGATCGGCGCCACCGCGCTGCTGCGCCGGAACCTGCTGGTCTACGGTATCGGCGGTATCATTCTGCCGTTCATCGGCATCAAATTGATCGACATGCTGCTGGCGTCGCTCGATCTCGTCTGAACAAGGAAATCACCATGGCATCCATCATTCGTCCCGCGCTGGTCCTGTTCGGCGCCCTGAGCATCCTGTGCGGCCTGCTGTACCCGGCGGCCGTGGCCGGCATCGGCCGCGCCGCCTTCGCCCACGAGGCGGACGGCAGCCTCCTTGCCGCGAACGGCCGCACCATCGGCTCCGCGCTGATCGGTCAGCCATTCTCGGCTCCCGGCTACTTCTGGGGCCGGCCATCGGCCACGGCGCCGGTACCGGACAATGCCGCGGGCTCGGGCGGTTCCAACCTGGGGCCGACCAATCCGGCATTGATCGATGCGGTCAAGGCCCGCGTGGCGGCCTTGCGCAAAGCCGATCCGGCCAACCGCGCACCGATTCCGGTCGACCTGGTCACCGCCTCGGCCAGCGGTCTCGATCCGGAGATCAGCATCGCGGCCGCGGCGTACCAGGCGGCGCGCGTGGCGGCGGCGCGCAGGCTGCCGGAGCCGCAGGTGCGCGCGCTGATCGCCGCCCACCGCATGCAGCCGGCCCTGGGCTTCCTCGGCGAGCCGCGCGTGAACGTTCTGGCGCTGAACCTGGCGCTGGACGGCAAGAAGGCGCATCCGCAATGAGGCGAGCCGCATGAGCTTCCCCGGCGAAGGCCCGCGGCGCGACCCGGACGCGCTGCTGGCCCAGGTGAAGGAACAGGAGCGCCGTGCCGCGCGAGGCCGGCTGCGCATTTATTTCGGGGCCTCGGCCGGCGTCGGCAAGACCTATGCGATGCTGACGGCGGCGCGCCAGCTTGCCGCCGGCCGCAAGCTGCTGGTCGGCGTCGCCGAGACCCACGGACGTGCGGAAACCGCGGCCCTGCTGGAAGGGCTGGACGTCCTGCCGCGCAAGCGCATCGGCTACCGCGGCAAGACGCTCACCGAATTCGACATCGACGCCGCCCTGGAGCGCCGGCCCGAGCTGGTCCTGGTCGACGAGCTGGCGCATTCGAATGTCGCCGGCTCGCGCCACCCGAAGCGCTGGCAGGACGTCGAGGAACTGCTCGAGGCCGGCATCGACGTTTTCACGACCGTCAACGTCCAGCATCTTGAGAGCCTGAACGAAGTGGTGGGAGGGATTACCGGGGTGCGGGTGGCGGAGACGGTGCCCGACAGCGTTTTCGACGGCGCCGACGAAGTGGTGCTGGTGGACCTGCCGGCGGACGAGCTGCTGACCCGGCTCAGGCTCGGCAAGGTTTACCAGGGAGAGCAGGCGGAGCGCGCCGGCCGGAACTTCTTCCGCAAGGGGAACCTGATCGCGCTGCGCGAGCTGGCGCTGCGCCGCACCGCCGAGCGCATCGGCGACGACGTGCGCGCCTACCGGGTCGAGAAATCGATCGATACCGTATGGCGCACCGGCAGCGCGCTGCTGGCCTGCGTGGGACCGGGGCCGGAGGCTGAAGGCGTTGTCAGGAATGCGGCGCGCCTGGCGGCCCAGCTCGGCGCGGAGTGGCATGCCGTCTACGTCGAGACGCCGGCGCTGCAGCGCCTGGATCCGGCGCGGCGCGAGCGGATCCTGGGCGCGCTCGAGCTGGCGCGTGAACTCGGTGCGGCCACCGCCGTCCTGTCGGGCGACCGCATGGAGGCGGCCGTGGTCGACTATGCGCGCAGCCACAACCTGTCGCGGATCGCGCTCGGCCGCAGCGGTGCGCGGTGGCGCTGGCAGGTGCCGGCCGGCTTGCGCATCGGACGGCTGGCGCCGGACGTCGACCTGGTCGAGGTGGCCGTGGCGCACGACCGGCCGGCCGATGGCGCGCCGCGGCCTGCCGGCGGCCCCGCAGGCCGGATGCCGCTGCGCCAGGTCCTGCCGGCGCATGGCATGGCCGTCGCCGCCAGCGTGGGCATGGCGCTGGCCGCCACCCCGGCGATTGCCTATCTCGACCTGGCCAACATCGCCATGCTGTTCCTGCTGGTCGTGCTGCTGGTGGCGGTGCGCTTCGGCCGTGGCCCGTCGGTCACCGCGACCTGCGTCAGCGTGGCCTGTTTCGACTTCTTTTTCGTGCCGCCGCGCTTCACGCTGGCGATCTCGGATTTCCAGTACCTGGTGACCTTCGGCGTGATGCTGGCGGTCGGCACCATCACCGGACACCTGACGGCGGGGCTGCGCTTCCAGGCGCGGGTCGCGGCCCGCCGCGAGAGCCGGACGCATGCCCTTTACGAATTTGCGCGCGCGCTGTCCGGGGTGCTGCAGACGGAGCAGATCCAGGAAGCCACGCGCGATGCCATTGACCGCACCTTCGGGGCCCGTACCGTGCTGCTGCTGCCGGATGCCGACGGCCGGCTGAGCCCTGCAAAAGGGGGCACGGCGGAGGACGAGGCGGCCCTTGCCGGTCTGGACCTCGGTGTGGCGCAATGGGCCTTCGATCATGGCGCCGCCGCCGGCATGGGCAGCGATACTTTGCCGGGCAGTCCGCTCTTCTACATGCCGCTGGTGGCGCCGATGCGCACTCGGGGCGTGCTGGCGATCGAGGCCTCCACGCCGCACCGGCTGCTGGCGCCCGAACAGGTGCAGCAGCTGGATACCTTCGCCGCCCTGGCCGCGATCGCGCTGGAACGGGTGCACTACATCGAGGTGGCGCAGGACGCGCTGGTCAGGATCGAGTCCGAGCGCCTGCGCAATTCGCTGCTGTCGGCGCTGTCGCACGACTTGCGCACGCCGCTCACCACGCTGATGGCGCAGGCCGAGTCGCTGGCGTGCTCGACGCCGCCGTTGGCGCCGGCGCAGCGGAGCATGGCCGAGGCGCTGCGCGAGGAAACCGTGCGCATGAGCACCCTGGTGACCAACCTGCTCGACATGGCCCGTATCGAGACCGGCGAGGTCAAGCTGCGCCTGCAGTGGCAGGCGGTCGAGGAAACCGTGGGTGGCGCGCTGCGCGCCAGCCGCGCGGCGCTGGCCGGCCGCAGGGTCGAGACCCAGGTGCCGGCCGGCCTGCCGCTGGTGCGCTACGATGCCGTACTGATCGAGCGGGTGCTGTCCAACCTGCTGGAAAATGCGGGAAAATACACGCCGGCCGGCAGCACGGTGAGCATCTCGGCCCGGCCGCACGGCATATGGCTGGAGATGACGGTTGCCGACGACGGCCCCGGCCTGCCGCCGGGCCAGGAGGAAGCGGTGTTCGAAAAATTCGTGCGTGGGGAGCGTGAGTCCGCCAAGCCCGGCGTCGGCCTCGGCCTGGCGATCTGCCGCGCCATCGTGGAAGCGCACGGCGGCACGATCCGCGCCGCCAACCGGCCGGAGGGCGGCGCCGCCTTCGTCTTCACGCTGCCGCTGGGGACACCGCCGGACATGCAGTTGCCGGATGAAGACATGGAGATCGAGGAAGAGGATGAGTGATTTCATCGGCGTGGCCCTGCTCGTGGAAGACGAGCCGCACATCCGCCGCTTCGTGCGCGGCGCGCTGGAGCAGGAAGGCTGGCAGGTGCACGAGGCGGCCACCCTGCAGCGCGGCCTGGTCGAGGCGGGCACGCGCAAGCCCGACCTCGTGATCCTCGACCTCGGCCTGCCGGACGGCGACGGCGTCGACTTCATCGGCGACCTGCGCGCCTGGTCGGCGGTGCCGGTCATCGTGCTGTCGGCACGGGTCGACGAAGAGGAGAAAATCCGCGCCCTCGACCGCGGCGCCGACGACTACCTCACCAAGCCCTTCGGCGTCGGCGAGCTGCTGGCGCGGGTGCGCGCCTCGCGGCGGCGCCAGCGCGGCCTGGCGACCGGCGGCGACGGCAAGGTGAGTTTCGGCGACGTCGAGGTGGACGTCCAGAACCGCAGCGTCACCAAGGCCGGCAAGGCGGTGCGCCTGACGCCGACCGAGCACCGGCTGCTGGCGGTGCTGGTCGCCAATCCCGGCAAGGTGATGACCACGCCGCAACTGCTGCGCGCGGTCTGGGGCCCGAACCAGGCCGACAATGCCCACTACCTGCGCATCTACATGGGCCACCTGCGCCACAAGCTGGAAGACAATCCTGCGCAGCCCCGCTTCATGGTGACGGAGACCGGTGTCGGCTACCGCTTCCAGCTTCCTTGATGTTGTTTCGGGGCAACCAAACGCCGCCAATACGGTATTTTCTGGACTAGTCGTGTGTTCAGCATCTATCCTCGCGCGATAGCTTCCTCTCCCGATGCCGATGCCGCCGAGTTTCACGCCCCGCCTCCGACACCTGAACCAGATACGCCGCCCGATGGTCGGGCGTTCGATCGCCCTGCTGGCGGCATTCTGCGTGCTGCTGCTGGGGATCTACGGCTGGAGCCTGTGGACGGCGCGCGAGGCACAGCTGGAAGAAACCTCGGCCAGCACCGCGAACATGGCGCTCGCGCTGGCGGCCCAGGCCGAGACCTCGTTCAAGGTGGCCGATGCGGTGCTGGCCGAGACCGTCGAGCGTGTCGAGCAGGACGGCGTGGAGGGCGCGGCGGGAGAGCGCCTGCAACGGCGCTTCCAGCACATCGCCGCCCATTCCGCCGAAGTGCATGGCCTGTTCGTGTATGGCCCCGACGGCAGCTGGCAAGTGACGACGCAGGCGAAGCCGCCGCAGGCCAACAACGCCGACCGCGAGTACTTCCGCTATCACCAGGCCGACCCCGACCGCCGCAGCCACGTGGGCAAGCCGGTGCGCAGCCGTTCCACCGGCGTGATGGTGATCCCGGTGTCGCGCCGCATCGACCGTCCCGACGGCAGCTTCGGCGGCGTCGCGCTGGTGACGCTGGACCTCGGCTTCTTTGGCCGCTTCTATGACCGATTCGACGTCGGACGCCAGGGCACCATCCTGCTCGCCCTCGACGACGGCACCCTGATCTACCGGCGCCCGTTCTCGGAAAACCTGGTCGGCACCAGCATCGCCGGCGGGCCGATCTTCCAGATGATGAAGAGCGCCGGGCCGGTCGGCACCGCGATGTTGCGGGCCAGGATGGACGGCATCGAGCGCCTCTACAGCTACCGCCACCTGGACGGCTATCCGCTGGTGGTGGCCAGCGCCGAGTCCAAGGACGAGATCCTGGGCGACTGGCGGGCGGGCGCGGTCAAGATGAGCTGCGTGGTGGCGTTCGCGATCGTCCTGCTGGCCTGGGGCGGGCGGCGCATGATCCACCAGATCCGCATCCGCGAGAGTCTCGAGGAAACCTTGCGGGCGCTGGCCGAAAGCGACGGCCTGACCGGGCTGGCCAACCGCCGCCTGTTCGAAGACACCCTGGCGCGCGAGCTGGCGCGGGCGCGCCGCGGCGGCAGCGGATTCGCGCTGATCCTGACCGATGTGGACTGGTTCAAGAAGTACAACGACCGCTACGGCCATGTGGCCGGCGACGACTGCCTGCGCAAGGTGGCCACGGCGATCGCGGCCGGCGCGCGCCGGCCGGGCGACCTGGCGGCGCGCTACGGCGGCGAGGAATTCGCCGTGATCCTGCCTGCTACCAGCCTGGATGGCGCGGTGAAGGTGGCCGAAACGATCCGCGCCGCGGTGGCGGAACTGAAGCTGGAGCATGCCGACAGCCCCTACGGCCAGGTCAGCCTGAGCCTGGGCGTGGTGGCCGGCCTGGCCGGCGCCGGGCCGGACGGCGCCTGGGTCGAGGCCGCGGACCGCCTGCTGTACGAAGCCAAGGAAGGCGGGCGCAATCGCATCGCGGCGCGGCTTGCAATTGCATAGCGCGCGATCTAACATCCATCCCATGGAATCGAAGACGACCCCCTTGCTGGACAACCAGCTGTGCTTTGCGCTGTACTCGACCGGGCTGGCGATGAACAAGGTCTACCGCAAGCTGCTGCGCAAGCTGGACCTGACCTATCCGCAATACCTGGTGATGCTGGTGCTGTGGGAGCGCGACGGGGTGACCGTGTCCGACATCGGCGCGCGGCTCTTCCTCGACTCGGCGACCCTGACGCCGCTGCTCAAGCGCCTGGAGACGGCCGGCCTGGTGGCGCGGGCGCGCTCGAACCTCGACGAGCGCCAGGTGGTGGTCAGCCTGACCGACGCCGGCCGCGCGATGGCGCGCGACGCTGCGGCGATCCAGGAACAGGTGCTGTGCGCGGCGGCCTGCCCGCCGGGCGACCTGGCGGCGCTCAAGCGCCAGCTCGAGCAGCTGCGCGGCAAGCTGGCAGCAGACAGCTAGCCGGCGTCAATCAGTGTCCGGCTGGCTGCAACCGGGATAGTCCTGCTGGGGCATGGTGCGCTGGGCCAGCAGCAGGGCCTGGAAATCGCTGGCACGCATCGGCTTGCCGATCAGGTAGCCCTGCAGCACGTCGCATTCGGTCGAGCGGATCGCGCAGGCCTGCGCCTCGGTTTCGATCCCTTCGCAGATCACGGACAGCTTGAGCGACTTGGCGAAGGCGATCACGCCGTTGACGATGTCCAGGCAGCGCCGGTCTTCCTCGATCTCCTGCACGAAGGAGCGGTCGATCTTGATCGCGGTGATCGGGAACTGGCGCAGGTAGGAGAGGTTCGAGTAGCCGGTGCCGAAATCGTCGAGCGCGATCCTGAAACCTTCCTGCTGCAGCGAACGAAGCACGGACGCCGCCTTCTCGATGTCCTGGGTCAGCATGCTCTCCGTGACTTCCAGCTTGATGCAGCCGGTGTCCAGCCCGTAGTGCGCCACCAGGTTCTTCAGCAGCACCGGCAGGTTCTCGTCGGTGAGCTGGCGGGTCGACACGTTCACCGCCATCTGCAGCTGGAAGCCGAGCAGCTCCCATTCGCGCGCCTGGCGGCAGGCTTCCTCGCAGACCCAGGCCCCGACCGCGTTGATCGCCGGCGAATCCTCGAGCATCGACAGGAAGGCGCCCGGCGCGATCACGCCCAGGCGCGGATGCTCCCAGCGCAGCAGGGCCTCGGCCCCCACCACGGCGCCGTTGGCGGCGCTGATCTGCGGCTGGTAGAACAGCACGAACTGGCGCCGCTCGAGGGCCGAAAACACTTCCTGGCGCAGCTGCAGGCGTTCCTTGATCAGCTGTGCCGACTTGGGCGAGAACAGGCAGGCGGTATGGCGGCCGTTGTCCTTGGCGGCATACATCGCGGCATCCGCGTTGTTGAGCAGTTCGTCGGCGCTGACCTCGCCGGGCTTGCCCAGCGCGATCCCGATGCTGGCGCCGACCGTGACCTTCAGGGGGCCGATCGCGATCGGTTCGGCCATGCGCTGCAGCACCGTGGCCGCCAGCGCCTTCGCCGCTTCCGGATTTGCATCGGTGAGCACGAACACGAATTCGTCGCCGCTGATGCGCGCCACCGTGGTATCGGCATTGCCGAATGCCGCCAGGCGGCGCCCGATCTCCTGCAGCGCCAGGTCGCCGGACTGGTGGCCGTGGGCGTCGTTGACTTCCTTGAAGTGGTCGAGGTCGACGAACAGCACCCCGATCATGTCGTCGCGCGCCAGCGCCTCGTCGAGCGCGCGCAGGCAGCTGAAGCGGTTGTGCAGGCCGGTCAGGCTGTCGTGGGTCGCCATGTGGACCAGGCGCGCTTCGGCTTCCTTGCGCTCGGTGATGTTCGCAAAGAACACCGTCAGGCCATCCTTCGACGGATAGGCGCGCGCCTCCAGCCACATCTGCAGCGGCGCATAATAGCTTTCGCAGCTGGCCGCTTCCTGCCGCTCGAGCGCGCGATGGTAGGTCTGATAGAAGGGGCCGCCGACGGCTTCCGGGAACTCGTCCCAGATCACCTTGCCGATCAGATGGTCGGCGCTGCGCCGCATCCATGCCGCTCCCTTGCTGTTGATGAAGGTGAAGCGCCACTCGCGGTCGAGCGAGAAGCAGCCGTCGGAAATGCTCTCCAGCAGGGTGCTGAGGTGCTCGCGCGCATTCGCCACCTCGGCCTGGGCCTGGATCGCGACGCTCACGTCTTCCAGGAAGGCGACGAAATTGGTGACCGCGCCGGCGGCATCGCATACCGGGAACAGGTGCATGCGGCTCCAGAACACGCTGCCGTCCTTGCGGTAGTTACGCAAGGTGCAGGTGTGGCTGCGGCCGGCGGCGAGTGCCTCGCGCAGGCCGGCGAGTGCGGGCTGGTCACGGTCGCTGCCCTGCAGGAAACGGCAGTTACGGCCGATCACCTCGGCCAGCGTGTAGCCGGAGATCGCCTCGAAGGCCGGATTCACCCAGGCGATCGGATCATCGGGCTGCTTTGCATCGCAGATGACGATGGCCGTGCTGCTCGCCTGGATCAGGCCCTTGAAGAAATCCGCAGGCTTGTCTTCGAGATTGACGAGGGTGAGCCGATTGTATTCCCACGAATGTAATGACATGGTCGCCTGTTGGAACGCTGGACGGCTCCAGTGTAATCGCGGTAGTCGATACGCGGAGCACGCCAAGCGGCCCCGGCTTTATCGCAGCGGCGCCATCCCGAGGGCCGTCATTTTCTCGCCGAGGGCCAGGCGGTCGGCATCGATCTGGCCGCCGTTCGTGCGGCTCGACAAGGCGGCTTTCGTTTTCCGGCCGAGGAAGTAGGCGATGCGTTCCGCGTTCGCGCCGGAGGGGTGGGGAATGCCATGCAGGATGCGCGCTTCGTCGAGCATGCCGCGGCGCGCCAGCCACGACAGCGCCTGGCTCACCTTGGGGCCGAGCGGCACGAAGACGGCGCCGGACAGCTGCGCCGCTTCCTGGCCAAAGTACGCCAGCAGCTGCTCCTGCAGCAGGGGCGTGGTCACCATGTTCGGATTGGCGCCGTTGTAGTTCTTGCCGTCGACGAAGATGGGCTGGCGCAGCGCCCCGGTCACGTGCATGAGGTGGGCGTCGGCGCCGAACAGCGTGGCGCAGCTGGCGATCCCGAGCCAGCGCTGCAGGCCGATATGGTCGAGCAGGGCCACCAGGTTGGGACGGATCGCACCGCTGAAGGCGCCCGTGTACTTGGCCGCGCGCAGCAGGTCGGGCAGGGGCAGGCCATCGCGCAAGCCCTGCTGCGCGGCGCGCACCGCATTCTTCCATTGCACGAAGCCGGGCGAGATCCCGACCACCACCACGCGCGCGGCGGGATTGACGTAGTCGAAGGGAATGTAATGCGCTTCGACGCGGCCGGCGCGGCCGAGCAAATAGGCATCCGGAATCTGTGCGGGATTCGCGATCGCGGCGAGGTCGGTGGCGGCGATCAGGTCCGCGTAGTCAGCAAACTGGGCAGGCATGGCCGTATTGTGCCACGGTGCGCCGGCCGAGCGGGGCGCCGTGCTAGCATCGGGCCGACCTGCCGCCGCGGCGGCGATACCTCATACCTATACAGGACCGAACGTGAACGTGCAAACCGACTCCACCCCAGGCATCATCCAGGCGCCGTTCGGCAAGCTGCCCGACGGCGCGCCGGTCACCCGCTACACCCTCGTCAACCGCCACGGCATGACGGTGAAGATCCTCGATTTCGGCGGCATCATCACGAATATCCTCGTGCCCGACCGCGAGGGCCGCTTCGCCGACGTCGCCCTCGGCTTCGACGAGCTGTCGCCCTACCTTGGCGAGAGCCCGTATTTCGGCGCCCTGATCGGCCGCTACGGCAACCGCATCGCAAAGGGCCGTTTCACGCTCGACGGCCACAGCTACCAGCTGGCGACCAATAACGGCAGCAACCACCTCCACGGCGGCGACCGCGGCTTCGACAAGGTCCTGTGGCAGGCCGCCGTCGAAGGCAATGAACTACGGCTGCGCTACCGCAGCGGGGACGGCGAGGAGGGCTATCCGGGCAATCTGGACGCCCAGGTCGTCTACAGCCTCACCGACGACAACGAGATCGTCGTGCGGTTTTCGGCGGTCACCGACAAGCCGACGCCCGTCAACCTGACCCAGCACAGCTATTTCAACCTGGCCGGCGTCGAGGGCTGCGGCGACATCCTCGGCCATGAACTCCTCATCGATGCCGACGGCTTCGTGCCGATCGACGCCGAATCGATCCCGCTGGGCCRGGTGCGCCCGGTGGCCGGCACCCCCTTCGACTTCCGCCAGCCGCGCAGCATCGGCAGCCGGATCGGCGAGGACGACCGGCAGCTCGCCAACGGCCAGGGCTACGACCATTGCTTCGTGCTGAACAGGGAGGCCGGCAGCCGCCTGCTGACGCGCGCGGTGCGCGTGCGCGATCCCGGTTCGGGGCGGGTGCTGGAACTGCTGACCCAGGAGCCGGGCGTGCAGTTCTACAGCGGGAACTTCCTCGACGGCAGCCTGTCGGGCAAGGGCTGCGCCTATCCCCACCGCGGCGGCTTCGCGATCGAGCCCGAGCACTTCCCGGACTCGCCGAACCAGCCTGCTTTCCCGAACACGATCCTGCGCCCGGGCGATATTTATGCGACCGAGTCGCGCTTCAGGTTTTCGGTGGAGGCATAAGCAAAGGTGTTGTTCCGATAACTCACTTTTGTAAATATCTTCCCACAAACTTCACTTTTCTATCGACTTTCGTTAGTTTCTCGCCATAAACTTTGTCGCTTTGCGTCATATTTGTGCATGGACTTGTAATCAACAAGGTTTCGGAGAGAAGAATGAAAGTTACGGATTGGAAGATCGGGACCCGTCTCGGGATGGGTTTCGGGGTCATCTGCCTGGCGCTGGTGTTCATCGTCGGACAGGGTGTGATCGGCCTCGGCAGTGTGAACACCGGTACCCATACGATCGTCAGCAAGCGCATGCCGCGCCTGGACCTGAGCAGCCGTCTGTCGGGCGAAGTCGACGACATCGCGATCGCGCTGCGCAACATCATGCTGAGCGACGACAAGGCCGACCGCGCCACCCAGCTCGATGAAGTGAAGGCCTCGCGCAAGGATGCCGAGACCATTCTGGCCGAACTCGACAAGACTCTGGAAAGCGCCCAGGGACGCGCCCTGCTGGGCCAGCAGCAGGAGCTGAACGCCAGGTATGTGAAGAGCCAGGATGAACTGATCCGCATGGTCGAGGCGAACGACATGGACAGCGCCAAGGCCTACCTCGCGAAGGAGATGCGCCCGATCCTGGTCGAGTACAAGAAGGTGATCGCCGAGCAGATCCGGCAGCAGAAGGAACTCGCCGACGCCGATGCCGCCGCCGCCGCCGGCACCTATGCCCGCACCCGTAGCCTGATGCTGGGGGTGGGCCTGCTGATCCTGGGCGCCGCCGCCGCGCTGGCGCTGTGGACCACGGCCTCGATCGTGCGCCCGATCCGCCGCGCACTGGCGGTGGCCGACGCCGTCGCCGCCGGCGACCTGACCACCAGGGTCGAGGTCACCAGCAAGTGCGAGGCCGGCCAGCTGCTGGCATCGCTGAAGACCATGAACGACAACCTGGTGAAGACCGTCGCCACGGTGCGCACCGGCACCGAGGCGATCGGCACCGCGTCGAGCGAGGTCGCGGCCGGCAACCAGGACCTGTCGAGCCGCACCGAACAGCAGGCCAGTTCGCTGGAAGAGACGGCGTCCTCGATGGAAGAGCTGACCTCGACCGTGAAGCAGAACGCCGACAACGCGCGCCAGGCGAATACCCTGGCCGAAGCCGCATCCGGCGTCGCCGCGCGCGGCGGCCAGGTGATCCACCAGGTGGTCGCCACCATGGAACAGATCCACGATGCTTCCGGCAAGATCACGGACATCATCAGCGTGATCGACGGCATCGCCTTCCAGACCAATATCCTCGCGCTGAACGCGGCCGTGGAAGCGGCGCGCGCCGGCGAGCAGGGCCGCGGCTTCGCGGTCGTCGCCGGCGAAGTGCGCAACCTGGCCCAGCGCTCGGCCGCCGCGGCCAAGGAAATCAAGACCCTGATCGACGATTCCAGCGACAAGGTCGATACCGGCAGCCGCCTGGTGAAGGAAGCCGGCAGCACCATGAACGACATCGTCGACAGCGTGGGCCGCGTCACCGACATCCTCAACGAGATCACCTCGGCCAGCCAGGAGCAGAGCGCCGGCATCGAGCAGATCAACGAAGCCATCACCCAGATGGACACCGTGACCCAGCAGAACGCCGCGCTGGTCGAAGAGGCGGCCGCCGCCTCGCAAGCCATGCAGGACCAGGCCACGCGCCTGGCGCAGGCGGTGGCGGTGTTCAAGCTCGAGCACGGCGCCGCGCCGGCCATGGCCGCCGCCCCGGCTGCGCCGCGTTCCACCCTGCCGGCAGTAAGGGCGACGGCCGCCAAGCCGGCGGCCAGGCCGGCCCGCACCGCGCGTCCGGCGCCGGCCGAGGCGGTGGAGAGTGATTGGGAAGAGTTCTAAGAACGTCGTCCCCGCGAAGGCGGGGATCCAAGTTCTGCTTGATCTGCCGAAACGCGAGCAAACTTGGGTCCCCGCCTGCGCGGGGACGACAGTCTCAACTCGCAGCCGCTGATTATGTTATGGTATCCGACGCGCCCCCGAAGGCGCGTTCGGCAACCGTCTTTACAAGGATCAGCATGACCGGCTTCGTCATCACCCCTCCCGACACCCCCGCGCTTGCCATCGCAGGCTCCGACCAGACTTTCCCGCTGCGCCGCGTGTTCTGCGTCGGCCGCAACTACGCCTCCCACGCGCGAGAAATGGGTTCCGACCCGGACCGCGAACCGCCGTTCTTCTTCACCAAGCCGGCCGACGCCGTGGTGCCGGCCAGCGGCACGCTGCCTTACCCGCCAGCCACGAAGGAGCTGCACCATGAGGTCGAACTGGTGGTGGCCCTGAAGGAGGGCGGTGCGAACATCGCGCCGGAACAGGCGCTCGGCATGGTGTGGGGCTATGCGGTCGGCCTCGACCTGACCCGGCGCGACCTGCAGGCCGTCGCCAAGAAGGACGGACGGCCCTGGGACATGTCGAAAGGCTTCGACGCCTCGGCGCCCTGCAGCCCGCTGCAGCCGGTCTCCTGTACCGACCACCCGCAGGCCGGCCGCATCTGGCTCGAGGTGAACGGCCAGCTGAAGCAGGAGGGCAACCTGAACGAGATGATCTGGCCGGTGGCCGACGTGATCGCCTACCTGTCGCGCTTCGTGACGCTGGCGCCGGGCGACCTGATCTTCACCGGCACCCCGGCCGGGGTCGATGCCCTGAACCCGGGCGACCACGTGCGCGGCGGCGTGGACGGCGTCGCCACTTTCGAACTCGCCATCGGCGGCCAATGACGGGCCTRCACCGCCCCGGGCTGCTACAGATCGGCGGCTTCCCGCCGGAGGTACAGTCGCAGATCGACGCCGAATTCGAGCGGCTGGGCGCCGCGGACATCGAACGCGATCCCGCGCGCGCCGGCGATATCCGCGCCATCGTCACCCGCAGCAACCTGGAGGTGCCGGCCAGCCTGGTCGAGCGCCTGCCGAAGCTGGAGATCATCGCCACCAACGGCGTCGGCTACGACTTGATCCCGCTCGAGCTGGCGGCGCGGCGCGGCATCGTGGTGTCGAATACCCCGGACGTGCTGAACGCCGCCGTGGCCGAGCTGTGCATCGGCGCGCTGCTGTCGCTGCTGCGCCAGCTGCCCCAGGCCGACCGCTATGTGCGCGACGGCCGCTGGCTTGACACCAACTTCCCCCTGAGTACCAGCCTGGCCGGCAAGCACGTCGGCATCGTCGGCCTGGGCCGCATCGGCAAGGAGATCGCGCGCCGGCTCGAACTGTTCGGCGTGGCCCTGGCCTACCATGGCCGCAGCGACCAGGGGCTGGACTGGCGCTTCGAGGCCGACCTGGCGACGCTGGCGCGCGACGTCGACATCCTGATCGTGGCGGCGCCGGGCGGACGCGAGACCGCGCGCATGATCGATGCGCGCGTGCTGGACGCACTCGGGCCGCGCGGCTGGCTGGTGAACGTGGCGCGCGGTTCGTTGGTGGACGAGGAAGCGCTGCTGGCGGCGCTGGAGCAGAAGCGCATCGCCGGCGCCGCGCTCGACGTGTTCGACGGCGAGCCGGACATCGACAAGCGCTTCTTCGGGCTGGAGAACGTGCTGCTGTTGCCGCACATCGGCAGCGCCACGCAGGAAACGCGGGCGGCGATGGCGCAGCTGATGCTGGATAATCTGCGGAGTTGGTTCAGGAGTGGGCGGGCGTTGACGCCGGTGACTGCCTGAACCTTGGCGCATGAACGTCAGCGCATGAACGTCGTCCCCGCGAAGGCGGGGACCCAAGTTTTGCGTGCGTTTCGACCGCGCCTGCAAACCTCGGTTCCGCCTGCGCGGGAACGACGGTTCTAAAGCCGACTCAATTCGCCATGTTCTTGGCCACGATCGCATCCGTAGCCGCCTGCGCCTGCTGCAGCGGCTGGTTCAGCACATTGGTCGTATAGGTCGGGCTCGGGGCCGCCACGGCGCCCAGCGCGCCGCCGTCCTGCTTGCTGATGTCGACGTCGACGGTGGCGGACAGGCCCACGCGCAGCGGATGCTGGGCCAGCTCCTTCGGATCCAGCGAGATCCGCACCGGCACCCGTTGCACCACCTTGATCCAGTTGCCGGTTGCGTTCTGCGCCGGCAGCAGCGAGAAGGCGCTGCCGGTGCCGGCGGCCAGGCCCACCACCTTGCCGTGATAGACCACCTTGCTGCCGTAGATGTCGGCCTCGATCGTGGCCGGCTGGCCGACGCGGATGTCGCGCAGTTCCGATTCCTTGAAGTTGGCGTCGATCCACAGCTGGTCCAGCGGCACGATGGACAGCAACGGCGCGCCCGGGGCGATGCGGCTGCCCACCTGCACGCTGCGTTTGGCCACGTAGCCGCTCACCGGCGCGACGATGGCGTTGCGGCGCGCCGCCAGCCAGGCCGACAGGTAATCGGCTTTCGCCGCCAGCACGGCCGGGTGCTCGGACGGGGGCACGCCCGCCACCGCCACCCGCGCCGCCGCCACCTGCTTCAGCGCCACGTCCAGCGCGGCCTTCGCATCCTGCACGGCGCGGCGCGCGTGCGCCACGTCTTCGCCGGAGACGACATTATCAAGCGCCAGCGGCAAGCGCCGCGCCAGGTCGTCCTGGGCCGCCTTCAGGGTCACGCGGCGCTGTTCGACCACCGCGTTCAGCTGATCGACGTTGGAATAGCGCTCGCGCTGCTGTCGCACGGCGGTGCCCAGGCGCGCCTCGGCCTGGGCCAGGTTCACTTCGGCGTCGGAGGGGTCGAGGCGCACGATCTCTTCGCCGGCTTTCACCAGCTGGGTCTCGTCGGCGCGGATCTCGACCACGCTGCCGGTCACCTGCGACGAGACGTTGACCAGGTTGCCGCCCACGTAGGCATTGTCGGTCTCGACGCGCTTGGAGGAGACCAGGGTGTAATACGCGCCGTAGGCGAGGCCGGCGGCGAGGAAGGCGACGGTGATGCCGGCCAGGACTGCGCGGCGCTTGCCCTTGTTCGTGATTTGATTGTTCTCGGTGCTCATGGTCTTGGGTTCTGGATTATTTGGTGTTGTTCGATGCGGCAGCCGTCGCTGCGGCAGCCGTCGATGCGGTGGCCGTCGTTGCGGCAGCCGAGGCGGGCGCGCGATAACCGCCGCCGAGCGCCTTGACCAGCGCCACCTGGGTCTGCAGGCGGGCGTCGAGCAGCTGCAGATCGGTGTCCTGCTGGCGCAGCAGGGTCATCTTCGCCTGCAGCACGCCGGCGCGTTCCAGCAGGCCGCGCTGCATGCGCGCCTCGGCGCTGTCGAGCAGCTTGTGGCTGGATTCCACGGTCTGCCGGTGGGCCTGCGCTTCCTGGTCGAGACCCTGCAGGGTTGCGCCTTCCTGGGCCACTTCGCGCACCGCGGCCAGCACGGCTTCGTTGTACTCGGCCACCAGTTCCTCGCGGCTGCCGCGGGCCACGCCCAGCTGGGCCTTCAGGCGGCCGCTGTCGAACAGCGGCAGGTCGAGGGTGGCGCCGAGCAGCGGCGTGCGGCTGGGCCAGCGCAGCAGCTTGCCGAGCGAAACCGCGTCGAGGCCGAGCGCGCCCACCAGGTTGATGTCGGGACGGAAGGCGGCTTCGCTGGCGGCCACGCGGCCGAGCTGGGCCTCCACCCGCCAGCGCGCGGCCTGCAGGTCGGGACGGCGCGCCAGCAGCTCCATGCCGAGTTCGCGCGGCAGGGTATTCGCGCCGGGCGCCGGCTTGAAGCGGGCCAGCTTGGCGAGGGCTTGCGTATCGCCGCCGATCAGGGCGCGCAGCACCTCGCGCTCGCGCACCGCCTGGGTGGCGAAGCGGGCCGACTGTTCTTCCATCGTGCCGAGGTCGAGTTCGGCGCTGCGCAGCATGTCGGCGCTGGCCAGGCCGTGGGCGATGCGGGCCTTGCGGCCGGCCACCAGCTCGCGCTGCACCGCCGCGAGAAGCTTCACGTTGTCCTGGCGTGCCCACAGCATCTGCAGGCGGAAGTAGCCCTGGACGACGCTTGCGGCGATCGCCTGCGCGGCCTGGGCGGCTTCGGCCTTGCGCGCATTTTCTTCGCCCAGCGCGCTAGCGACCAGGGAGCGGTGCTTGCCCCACCAGTCGACGTCATAGGAGGCGCGCAGCTGCACGTTGGCGTCGTTGAAGTAGTTGCCGCCGATCGGCGGCGGGAAGAAGCCGTTCGAGGAATAGCGCTGGCGGTTCAGGCCAGTCGACAGGCCCACCTGGGCGCCTTCGTCGGCGCGTTCGGCCGTCACGATGGCCTGGGCGCTGGCGACGCGCGCCTGCACCACGGCCAGGCTCGGGTTGTCGTGCAGCGCCTGCTGGACCAGGGCGTTCAGCTGCGGGTCGCCGTAGGTCAGCCACCATTGCTCGGCCGGCCAGGCGTCCTGCGGCAGGGTGATGCCGGGCGCGTGCTGGGCCTTTGCCGCCAGGTCGATCGGCGCGGCGCGCTTGCTGTCGGCCGGCACGCTGATGCAGCCGGCCAGCAGCGCCAGCACGGCGCCGGCGGCGAGGCTGTTTTTCAGGATGAATGAGGTGTGTCGCACTTGTTCTAGCTTTCCAAATTAATCGAGGTGCACGTCGACCGGGGCCGGGGCTGAAGCAGCTTTTGGCGGACGGATCAGGATCAGCAGCGGAATCACGGCCGCGGTGAGCAGCATCATCAGCCAGTAGTCGTCGACGTAGGCGATCATCGAGGCCTGGCGCGTGATCTCGTTGTTGATCATGGCGGCGCCGAGCTGGCTGCCCATGTTGTAGATGCTGGACGGGTCGTTCAGTGCCGGATTGGCATTCGTGATCTGGGTCGTCAGCGAGGCGTGGGCGATCTGGGTGTTACGCACCAGCAGGGCCTGCACCATGGCGATGCCGATCGAGGAACCGATGTTGCGGACCAGGCTGTACAGCGCCGTACCCTCCGCACGCATCTGCGGCGACAGGGTGGCGAAGGTGGCGGCCGACAGCGGCACGAACACCAGGCCCAGGCCCACGCCCTGGATCACGCCGGGCCACACGATGTCGGACTGCGACAGCACCAGCGTGTACTGGGTCATCTGCCACAGCGAGAACGCGGTGATGGCGAAGCCGGCGCCCAGCAGCAGGCGGAAGTCGACCTTGCCGGTGAGCCGTCCCACCACCAGCATTGCCGCCATCGTGCCCAGGCCGGACGGCGCCGTCACCAGGCCGGCCAGCGCCGCCGGGTAGCCCATCAGGCCCTGCAGCATGGTCGGCATCAGCGCGCGGGTCGCGAACAGCACCATGCCGACGATGAAGATAAGCAGCAGGCCGGTGACGTAGTTGCTGTTCTTGAGCAGGCGGAAGTCGACGAAGGACTGGCCGGCCGGACGCGTCAGGGTGTGGCCGATGAAGTAGGCGCCGGCCAGCAGCAGCATGACCAGCTCGACCCAGGTCTCCAGCGACTGGAACCAGTCGTTCTGTTCGCCGCGGTCGAGCAGCATCTGCAGCGCGCCGATCGCGATCGACAGGGTGACGAAGCCGAACATGTCGAAGCGCACCCGGCGCGCGGCGGTGGTGGCGTGGATGTAGCGCCAGATGCCGTAGAAGGCCACCGCGCCGATCGGCAGGTTGATRWAGAAGACCCAGCGCCAGCTGWWRYTGTCGGTCAGCCAGCCGCCCAGGGTCGGGCCGAGGATGGGGCCGATCATCACGCCCATGCCCCATACCGCCATCGCCGAGCCGTGCTTTTCTTTCGGATTGATGTCGAGCAGGACCGACTGCGACAGCGGCACCAGGGCCGCGCCGAACACGCCCTGCAGCATGCGCGAGACGACGATCTCGGTCAGGTTCATCGATAGCCCGCACAGGGCCGAGGCGATGGTGAAGCCGGCCACCGAGACCAGGAACACCTTCTTCAGGCCGAAGCGGTCGACCAGCCAGCCGTTCAGCGGGGTGGCGATGGCGGCGGCCACGATGAAGGAGGTCAGCACCCAGGTGATCTGGTCCTGGGAGGCCGACAGCGCGCCCTGCATGTGGGGCAGGGCGACGTTGGCGATGGTGCCGTCGAGCGCCTGAATGATGGTCGCCAGCATGATCGAGATCGTGATCATGGTGCGGTTGATCGGCGGATTCCCGGAGGCCGGCGCCGCGTTCGCGGTGGCTGCGCTCACAGCTGTTCCTCGATGCGCGCGCGCAGCAGTTCCAGCAGCTCGGTGGCGGCCTTGAGCCGGGCCGGGTCGATGTCGCCCAGCAGGGCCAGGCGCACGGCATTCGCCTGCTCCTTCACCTGCTTGTACAAGGTGGTGCCGGCATCGGTCAGGTGGACCAGCTTGACGCGGCGGTCGGTGGGCGAGGGCGCGCGCGTGACCAGGCCTTCGCGCTCGAGGCGGTCGAGCATCGACACCATCGACGGGCCTTCGACGCCGACCAGGTCGGCCAGCGCGCGCTGCGACATTGCTTCGCCCGACTTGGCGATCATGGCGATGGTCATCCAGCCGGCCTGGCCGATGCCCAGGTGCTTCAGTTGCTTGTCGATCAGGAGGCGCCAGCCGCGCGCCGTGTTGTGCACGGCGGCGGAGAAGCGCTCCCCGATCGGAGATTCAGGTAGATCACTCATCGTTAGAATTCGAATCGATAGGAATCTATCGAGTTTAGTTTATGCAAGTTGAGTTGTAAAGAGCGTGTCGTGTCAGAATGGACATAACGATGAGTGAGGAGGGAAGATGCCGCAAGCCGCATTGCTGACCGTCCACGGCATGGGAGAGACGCCGCGCGATTACGCCGAAAAGCTGTTCCAGGCCGTGGCTGCACGGCTGGGACCCTTGTCCGGCCAGGTCGATTTCCGCTCGATCTACTACCAGGACATCCTCAAGCCCAACCAGGAAACGGTGTGGGCCAGGGTCAGCGACACCACCAGCCTGCACTATGCCGACCTGCGCCGCTTCCTGCTGTTCGGCTTCGGCGACGCCGCCGGGCTGGAGAACCGCAAGGAGATCGACGGCTCGGTGTATGAACTGGCGCAGGCGGCGATCGCGCGCCAGCTGCTGGGCGTGGCCAGGCAGGACCCGTCGGCGCGGGTGGTGTTCCTGGCGCAGTCGCTGGGTTGCCAGGTGCTGTCCAGCTATATCTACGATGCGCAGAAGGCGCTGGCGGGCGGCCAGGTCCTGGCCGGGGTGTGGAAGGACGTCGACGCCTGGGCCATGCGCGCGCTGGGGGCGCGCCTGAGCGACAGCGACCGGCACTTCATGGCCGGCGCCACCTGCAGCGCCTTCGTCACCACCGGCTGCAACATCCCGATCTTCTGCGCGGCCCACAAGCAGATGGACATCAAGCCGATCGCGCGGCCGACGCCCGGCTTCGAGTGGATCAACTTCTATGACCCCGACGACGCGCTGGGCTGGCCGCTGCAGCCGCTCTCGCCGGGCTACGCCGAACTGGCCGACGACCGCGCGATCAATGCGGGGCAGGGCGTGGTGACCTGGATTCTGAAGAGCTGGAACCCGCTGTCGCACACGGTCTACTGGAGCGACGCCCAGGTGCTCGACGCGCTGACCCAGCGCCTGCGCCTGGAAGTCACCTGAGCGAACTGTATTCCCGCGCCGCGCCGGCTTCTGTGCGCGCCATGCCGGACGCCGTCAGGCTACCATCGGGGACATGAGAGAATCGATTGCAGAACACGCCGCGCGGGCGGAGCCGGCCGGCTTCCAGCTGCGGCCCATCGTGCGCCACCGCGGCGCCAGCCATGGCGCGGCCGAGGACAGCGTGGCCGAAGAGATGCCGCTGGCCCTGGTGGTGAACGGCATTTCGCAGGTGGTCATGATGGTCACCCCGCGCGACCTCGAGGCCTTCGCGGCCGGCTTCGCGCTGACCGAAGGGCTGGTCGACAGCCGTGCGCAGATCTACGACATCGAACTGCGCCTGCATGCGCGCGCGGCCGAGGTCGAGCTGACCGTGGCCCAGGAAGCCTTCCAGCGCCTGAAGGGACGGCGCCGCGCGCTGGCCGGACGTACCGGCTGCGGGGTGTGCGGCATCGAAAGCCTGGAACTGCTCGACCTGGCGCCGGAAAAGATGGCGCCGGCGGCGCTGCCGGCGGACCCCGGCGCGGCCATCGCGCGCGCCGCCGCCGAACTGYCGCGTCACCAGACCCTGATGCGGGAGACCGGCGGCGTGCACGCGGCGGCCTGGTGCGGGCTGGACGGCGCCATCGCCGCCGTGTTCGAGGACGTCGGCCGCCACAATGCGCTCGACAAGCTGGTCGGCCACCTGGCCCTGGCGCGCGCCGACCTGCGTGGCGGCTTCGTCTTCATGTCCAGCCGCGCCAGCTACGAGCTCGCACGCAAGACCGCGCGCATGGGCATCCCGATGCTGGCGACGATCTCCGCGCCCAGTTCGCTGGCGATCGACATCGCGGCCCAGGCCGGCCTGAAGCTGGCCAGCTTCTGCCGCCTCGACGGTTTCGTCGAATACACCTGAGCGGCACCTGAGCGCCGCCGCGCCCGACAGCGTTCAGAACTTCGTTTCCAGCGTCGCGCGCAAGGTCGCCGAGCCCGGATAGACCGTGCGGCTGCGCTGGGTACCCTGGCCGGCCACCGTGTAGCTGCTGGCGCTGAGGTAGTCCTGGCCGAGCAGGTTGGACGCGGCGATGCGCAGCTGGCGCTTGGGCGTGAACTTCCACAGCGCGTACAGGTCGAGGTCGCGGCGCACGCTCTCATAGCTCACCTGGTTGGTCGACACCTGCACCTCGCCGCCGTTCTTGAAGACGAAGCCGCCGCCGGCCGAGAACGCGCCCCGTTTGTAGTCTGCGCCCAGCGTGGCGGACAGTGGAGTCTGGCCCATCAGGCGGTTGTGCGGGCCCGGCACGTTGTCGACGCTGGACCAGTTGCGCGACAGGCTGGCGCGCAGGTCGAGCGCGGTGGTGGTGTCGATCAGCGCCTTGAGCGGAAACTTGGCTTCCAGCTCGATGCTGCGCGCACGCGCATGGCCCGTGTTGACCGGACGCGCGACCCAGCGGCTGCCGTCGAAGACGGTCTGGAGGCGCGTGTTGTTGTCGATGTTGCGCGCCGAGACCGCGGCCGACAGCAGCGCCCCTTCCGCCCAGTAGTGTTCGTAGGCGGCGTCGATGCCGAGCGCCAGTTCCGGTTTCAGGTCCGGGTTGCCGGTGCTGTCGGGCTGGGTCTGGTCGTTGTTGACCGAAGTGTAGCGGTGCGGGATCAGGCTTTGCAGGCTTGGCGCCCTGTAGCTGCGGGTCAGCGCGAAGCGCAGCTGGTCGGCCTTGGTGCCCGGCAGCTTGTACAGGGTCTGGAACAGCGGGCTCCAGACGCTCGAGCGCTTGTGCACCGTAGCGAAGGTATTGCCTTCGATGCGGGTCTGGATGGCTTCCCAGCGCACGCCCAGGTACACCGACCAGCGCGGCGTCAGGTTCCACTCGTCCTGGCCGTACAGCGCCAGTCGGGTCACGTCGCCGGTATAGAACTCGTCGCCGCCGGGTAGCGCGAGCTCGGGCTGGCCGGCATCGCGCTCGCGGCGCGCATCGTTCTCGGTCTGGTAGCCCCCGTCCCAGCCGAAGGCCAGCGCATGGCCTTCCCGGCTGGCGCTGGTGAACTTGCCCTTGGTGCTGGCTTCGCGGAAGCTGGCGTTCGACCGGATCAGTTCATGCAGGGCCGGATCGGCGCTGCGGTAAGTCGCGTTCGCGGCCGCGCCGACGCTGCCGCTCAGCTTCGCGTCCAGCCTGGCGCCGGATTCGAACTTGTGCACCCAGTTGGCTTCTTCGCGCAGCGTCTTGACGTCGTTGCTCATGGTCTGGCGGAGCGCCGGATAGACCGGCGGCGCGCCCAGCACGGTGTCGATCAGCGTGCGGTTGTCGTTCTGGAAGCGGTTGACGTTCACGAAGGTCTGCGAAGCCAGGGTGTCGCCGTTGTCCAGGGTCCAGATCAGGCGCGGGGTCAGGCTGTAATTCGAGAAGCGGCCGGATTCCAGCTGGCGTCCGAGGCGCAGGCCGTAGGGAAGGCCGGCCGCGCCGTCGAATTCCTGGTCGCTGCGCACCGTGCGGTCGTGATGCTGGTGGGCGTAGTTGGCGGCGACGGACCAGGCCAGCTTGCCCGCCTTGTCGGACAGCTGCAGGCTGGCGTTCGGGCCCAGCGATTCGCTGCCGCGCGCAAAGCCCGTCTTCAGCTCGCGCTCGCCGGCCTTCACCGTTTTCTTCAGCACGATGTTGATGGTGCCGGCAATCGACTGGGTCGAGAACTCGGCGCTGGCGGCGCGCAGCACCTCGATGCGTTCGATCAGGTCGGGCGACAGGGAATCGATGGTGAAACCGGCGGGCGCGCGGTCGCCGTTGATCAGGATCTGGGTGTAGCCGTTGCCGAGGCCACGCATCCGCACTTCGCTGCCGCGGCCGCCGGCACCGCTGACGGTCACGCCGGGCACGCGTTTCAGCACGTCGAGCACACTGGTATCGCCGTATTTGACGATCTCCTCGCGATTGACGACGATCTTCGCCGCGGTGTCGTCGCGGCGCGGGTCGTAGGCGTCGAGCGAGCCGCGTACTTCGACCTGCTGCGGTTTGTCGGCGGACTGCTGGGCATGCGCGGATGCGGCGGCCAGCGCGACGCACAGGGCGGCCGTCAGTTTTTTCATATGCATATGAATTCGGGTTGTGTAGTAATTAATGTGCTAAACACTAGCAGCTTAAATTGCTAACAACAAGAAATTTCCGCGTCCATGGACGCGCCGGCCGAGAAGCCGGCGCCTTCCTTCACATGCAGGCGCTGAGCAGCACCGGAATCGATTTCGAGGTCGGCGTGCCGGCGCCGGTCGCCACGCTGTCGAGCGGCACCAGCGCATTGGTCTCGGGGTAGTAGGCGCCCAGGCAGCCGCGCGGGATGTCGTATTCGACCAGCATGAAGCGCTCGGCGCGGCGTTCGACGCCGTCATCCCATACGCTGGTGATGTCGACCCACTGGCCGTTCTGCAAGCCGAGCATCTCCAGGTCGAGCCGGTTGGCGAACAAGACCCGGCGCATGCCGAACACGCCGCGGTAGCGGTCGTCCATGCCGTAGATCGTGGTGTTGTACTGGTCGTGCGAGCGGGTCGTCATCAGCACCAGAAGGCGCTCGCCGTGGCGCGCGCGCGCGCGGTGGATCGGCGTGTCCTTGTCGATTTCCTGCACCACGAACTGCGCCTTGCCGCTGGCCGTGACCCATTCGCGCTCGCGCGAAGCGACCTTCAAATGGAAGCCGCCGGGTACCGCGACCCGCGCGTTGTACTCGTGGAAGCCGGCGATCGAGCGCTCGATGGCATCGCGGATGCGCGCATAGTCGGCCACATGCCAGTTCCAGTCGACCTTGGTGCTGCCCAGGGTCGCCGCGGCCATGCCGGCGACGATCGCCGGTTCCGACAGCAGGTTGGGCGAGGCCGGCTTGTTCATGCCGTAGGAGATGTGCACCATGCTCATCGAATCCTCGACCGTCACGCCTTGCGCGACGCCCTGCTGCAGGTCGATCTCGGTGCGTCCCAGGGTCGGCAGGATCAGGGCGTCCTGGCCGTGCACCAGGTGGCTGCGATTCAGCTTGGTGGTCACGTGCACCGTCAGCGCGCAGGAGCGCAGGGCCTGGAAGGTGAGCGGGGTGTCCGGGGTGGCGATGGCGAAGTTGCCGCCCAGGCCGATAAAGACCTTGACCCGGCCGTCCAGCATCGCCTTGATGGTCTCGACCACGTCGTAGCCGTGGTGGCGCGGCGGCTCGAAGTCGAAGGCCTTGCCGAGGCGGTCGAGGAAGGCCTGGGAGGGCTGCTCCTCGATGCCGACGGTGCGGTCGCCCTGCACGTTGGAGTGGCCGCGCACCGGGCACAGGCCGGCGCCGGGACGGCCGATATTTCCGCGCATCATCATGAGGTTGGACAGCAGCTGCACCGCCGCCAGCGAATTCTTGTGCTGGGTAAGGCCCATGCCCCAGGTCGCGATCACGCGCTTGCCCTTGACGTAGACCTGGGCCAGCTCCTCCAGCCGCTCGCGCGCGACCCCGGACTCCGTCAGGATGTCGTCCCAGCTCTCGGCCCGCAGGTCGGCGGCGAAGGCCTCGAAGCCGGTGGTGTGGCGGGCGATGAAGCCGACGTCGATGACGCGCGCCAGGCCGGCTTCGAGGGCGGTGTCGTCCAGTTCGATCACGCGCTTGGCGACGCCCTTGATCAGGGCCAGGTCGCCGGCCAGCTTCGGCTGCACGAACAGGGTGCCGATCCTGGTGCTGGAATTGGTCAGCATCTCGAGCGGGGCCTGCGGGTCGGTGAAGCGTTCCAGGCCGCGTTCCTTGAGCGGGTTGATCGAGACGATGGTGGCGCCGCGCTTGGCGCAGGCGCGCAGCTCGCCCAGCATGCGCGGATGGTTGGTGGCCGGGTTCTGGCCGAAGATCAGCAGGGTGTCGGCTTGTTCGAAGTCTTCCAGGGTGACGGTGCCCTTGCCGATGCCCACCGTGCCGGGCAGGCCGCGGCTGGTCGGCTCGTGGCACATGTTCGAGCAGTCGGGAAAGTTGTTGGTGCCGTACAGGCGCACGAACAGCTGGAACAGGAAGGCCGCCTCGTTGCTGGCGCGGCCGGAGGTATAGAAGGCCGCCTGGTTCGGGTCGGGCAGGGCCTGCAAGTGGCGCCCGACCAGGGCGAAGGCGTCCGCCCAGGCGATCGGCACGTATTTGTCGCTGGCGCCGTCGTAGACCAACGGGTCCGTCAGGCGGCCGTGCTGCTCCAGTTCATAGTCCGATTGCCGCATCAGTTCGGCCACGGTGTGGCGCGCGAAGAAATCCGGACCGACGCGCTTGCCGGTCGCTTCAGCGGCGACCGCCTTCACGCCGTTCTCGCAGAATTCGAAGGTCGATGCATGCGCGCGGTCCGGCCAGGCGCAGCCAGGACAGTCGAAGCCGTCCGGCTGGTTCTGCCTGAACAGCGTCTTGTAATTGCTGCCGCTGACCTTTTCCCTGAACAGGTTGATCGCCACCTGCTTGACCGCACCCCAGCCGGCGGCGGCATGGGTGTAGGGCGCGACGAAACCTTCGTTGTTTTGTTTTCCCACGATTACTCCTGTACTCCTGTATCTGGCGACACGGCCGGCGCGACGTGGTGCCGGTCCGAGTCGAGTCGACAGAGTACGCCCGCTTACCCGACGGCAGCGTGCACACAATCCTCCTGTTGACAGGAGCACAGTACGGAACATGGAACGGCAGCCTCCGGCAGCGCCGCAGCCCTTCGGCTATACTGCCGGCGTGCCCACACTGTATGAAACCCTCGCCGCGGAAATCGAGAGCCAGATCGCCAGCGGCGTCCTGCTCGAAGGCGAAAAAATCCCCTCGGTACGCCAGACCAGCCAGCATCACAACCTGAGCATCACCACGGTGCTGCGGGCCTACGTGCTGCTCGAAAGCCGCGGCATCGTCGAGAGCCGGCCGCAATCCGGCTATTTCGTGCGCCCGCGCGTCAAGCCGGCGCCGCCGCCGTCGCACGTCCCTGCGCCGCTGATGCTGTCGTCCGAGGTCGACGTCAGCCGGCTGGTGCTCAAGACCCTGCGCTCGATCCACACCGGCGGCGCGGTGCCGCTCGGATCGCCGTATGCGGATCCGTCCAGCTACCCGTGGAAGCGCCTCAGCCAGTACGCCAATGCGATCGCGCGCCGCCACCAGGAGTGGAGCGTGATGAACGACCTGCCGCCGGGGCATCCGCAGCTGATCCGGCAGATCGCCCGCCGCCACCTCGAGAACGGCCTCGCGGTCGATCCGGGCGAGATCATCGTCACGGTCGGGGCGACCGAGGCGATCAACCTGTGCCTGCAGGCGGTGGCGCGGCCGGGCGACACCATCGCGGTCGAGTCGCCGACCTACTACGCCATGCTGCATGCGATCGAGCGGCTCGGGATGCGCGCCGTGGAGGTGGTGACGGATCGGAAGGAGGGCATCGATCTCGAGGCGCTGGCCGAAGTCATCGCCAGCCAGAAGATCGCCGCCTGCATGGTGATGCCGAACTTCCAGAATCCGCTCGGTTTCCAGATGAGCGACGAGCGCAAGCGCGCGCTGGTCGAGCTGCTGGGGACGCACGGGATCCCGGTCATCGAGAACGACGTCTACCACGAGCTGTATTACGGCGACAGCCATCCGACCTCGCTGAAGTCCTTCGACACCAGGGGGCTGGTGCTGCACTGCGCCTCGTTCTCGAAGAGCCTGACGGCGGCCTACCGGATCGGCTGGTGCCTGCCGGGCCGCTACACGGCCGAGGTGGAAAAGCTGAAGTTCCTGAATACCCTGGCGACCTCCTCGCTGCCGCAACTGGCGATCGCCGAATACCTGCAGAACGACGGCTATGACGCCCACCTGCGCAAGATGCGCAAGGCCTTCGCGCAGCAGGCGCGGATCATGTCCGCGGCCGTGCTGCGCTTCTTCCCGGAAGGCACGCGGGTGAGCGAGCCGAAGGGCGGCTATGTGCTGTGGGTGGAGCTGCCCGGCGGGGTCGATGCGATGACGCTGTATGCGCGCGCGCTCGAGGAGGGCATCACGGTCGGCCCCGGGAATATGTTCTCGGCGCGCGGCAGCTTCGATCATTTCATCCGGCTGAACTACAGCTACCCGTGGAGCGCCCGCGTCGAAGCCGCGGTGAAGCGGCTCGGCCGCCTGGTGGCCGAACTGGCCGGGGACGCTTCCTAGCGTTCGCGCAGCGGCGCCGGAGTCGGCGAGCTGGTCAATCGTCGTGTCGAACATGGTAGAGCTTTCGGATACCGCAAAAGGCCGCTAGTGTCGGCGCAGCCGTAACCTGCTCTGCGGTACAGAACTGCTCGCATGAAAAGGATGCAGTCGCCCGAGCGCTGTGTCCGTCCTGTCCCGATGCATCTGTATTCCTTGCCCCCGGGCTGGCCGCAGTATGCTGCGGCGATGGACAAGAGCAATGAACAAATGAACGAGGGCGAGGCGGCCTTGGCCGGCCTGCTCGAACAGCTGTGGCGGATGGCGCAGGAGGCGCCGTCCAGGTCCTGTTCGCTGGCGCGGGCCAGCAAGCGCACGCGGCGCCCGATGAGCGTCCTGACGCGGCAACTGAGCCTGCTGTCCGAGGCCGGCTGGGTGCAGGTGGCGGCGCACGAGGAGGGCGGCGGCAGCGTGACGCTGACGGCGGCCGGGCGCGAGCTGTGCGCCGGCTGGTTCGGCGCCTGAGAGCTCTTATCCTCCGACCAGCGACATGCGGACTACCGGATAGCGTCCCGCACCGCCGTGCGTCCGCAGCGCGCCGCGCTGTTCCGAATAGCGGTCGGCGCGCGTGCTCCAGCTGGCGCGGATCGTCTGCGCCAGCTGGTCGGTCCGGCCGGCACGCAGCCAAGGACGCAGGTCGACCGAACGCGCCGCGAACAGGCACAGGAACAGCTTGCCGTCGGCGCTGACGCGGGCGCGGGTGCAGTCGCCGCAAAACGGCTTCGATACGCTGGCGATGAATCCGACCTCGCCGCCGCCGTCGGCGTAGCGGAAGCCGTTGGCGGTATCGCTGGCATGCCCCGGCTGCGGGACCAGCGCGAACTCGCTGTCGATCAGTGCGCGCATCTCCGCCGCCGTCACCACCTGGTCGAGCCGCCAGCCTTCGGCGCCGCCGACGTCCATGTATTCGATGAAGCGCAGATTGACGCCGCTGTGGCGGAAATGGCGCGCCAGCGGCAGGACCTGGTGCGCATTGCGGGTCCTGCTGATCACCGCGTTCACCTTCACCGGCGCCAGTCCGGCGGCCTGCGCGGCCTCGATCCCGTCGAGCACCCGGGCGACCGGGAAGTCGACGTCGTTCATGGCGCGGAACACGGCATCGTCGAGCGCGTCGAGGCTGACGGTCACGCGGCCCAGGCCCGCATCCCTGAGCGCGCGCGCCTGCGCCGCGAGCAGGGCACCATTGGTCGTCATCGCGATCTCGACCGGCTTGCCGGCCGGTGTCTCCAGTCGCGCCAGCGCTTCGACGAGGCGCGGCAGGTCCTTGCGCAGCAGCGGCTCGCCGCCGGTGATCCGGATCTTTTCCACTCCCAGGCCGACGAAGGTCCTGGCAAGCGTCGTCATCTCGTCGAAGGACAGGCGCTCTGCCGCGCGCAGGAAAGGGTAGTCGCGCGTGAAGACTTCCTTGGGCATGCAGTAGGTACAGCGGAAGTTGCACTGGTCGATGACGGATAGCCGCAAGTCCTTGAGGGGGCGCATCAAGGTGTCGGTGAGGCCCGTCGCGGGCAGGAATGGATTCATGCGGCGAGGATAGCAGCGCTTGCGCGCACCGCGTGCATACAGTCGGGCCTGGGCGCAGGCAGTACAGTTCCGCTGGCGTCAGCCCGGCTGCAGGGTGAACACGGCGCGCACCTCGCCGGCCGGCATGCCGCGCGCATTCAGGATCGCCGGCGCGCGCCAGGGTTCGAGCAGTTCGCGGCGCTGCGCGTCCAGCAGGCCGAGCTGATCGAGCGCGCTGAAGGTGGACGGATGCAGGGCGCGCACGGCGCCGTCCGCGACCTTGATCGCGATGCCGATGCCGGCCGAGCGCACGCCGATCGCCTGCACCGCGTCGGCGCCGATCTTCGCCACCCAGTCGCCGCGGCCGGCCGTCATCCAGGCGAGGTCGGTGCGCGCCTCGCCGGACACCAGGTCGGGCCGCTTGGTCATCGCATCGAACAGGTCGCCCAGCACGCTGCCCAGGCGCGCATCGCGGCCGCCTTGCGCCAGGCGCGCATACAGGTGGGCCAGGCGCGCCAGCGGCATCGCATAGTTGGGCGCCGAGCAGCCGTCGATCCCGGTCGGCAGGTTTTCCTCGTTCATCTGCACCGCCTCGGCCAGTGTGGCGCGGATCGCCTGCTGCAGCGGGTGGCCGGGGCCGACATAGCCGGCGGTCGGTACGTCGTGCAGGCGGCACCAGGCCAGGAAGCCGCTGTGCTTGCCCGAGCAGTTGTGGTGCACCGTGCGCCAGCGCCGCCCGGCCGGGGGCGGCAGGCCGACCGCGTCGTAGTACAGCGGGGTGGCGCAGCCGCATTCGAGGTGGGTCTCGTCGAGGCCGATCTTGCCGAGGATGGACTGGACGCCCGCCAGGTGCTTTTCCTCGCCCGAGTGGCTGGCGCACAGCAGGGCCAGTTCGTCGAGCGTGAGGCCAAGGCGCGCCGGGCCGTCGGCCAGCATGAAGGGCAGGGCCTGGAAGGGCTTCAGCGCCGACCGCGTGAAGACCATGGCGTCGGGATCGCCGCTGGAGTACAGCAGGCGGCCGGCGGCGTCGACCACGGCGATCGAACCGAAATGGATGTTCTCGACCGGGTAGCCGGTCTCCGGATAGCCACGGCTGGTGGCGACGAGGGGGACTGGATGCATGGGTGTCGTCCTGATGATCGATTCCGAAACTCTAGCGGATATTCGCACCGGGGCGCGCAGGACGCGAAAACCCATGCATCTGCGGCAATCCTGCTCAGTTCTTGTGCTTGCTGAAGCGGTGTCCCTGGTCGAATGCCGAGCCCAGCGAGAGGATCAGGCCCGAAGCGGCAAGGATCAGGACGACGCCCCCGGTGGCATGGCCGGGCGACCTGGCGACCATCGACAGCGCCCACAACGGCGCGAGTCCGCCGGCGATCGCGGTGCCGATTTCGCGGGCCGCGCCCATGCCGGTCGAGCGGCTCTGCACCGAGAACTGGCGGCTGAGGAAGGAGCCTTGCGGCGCGAACATCATCGGCGCCAGGATGCCGGTGCCGACGATCAGGGCCGCATAGATCAGCGAATTCTGGCCGCTGGCCAGCAGCGCCATGAAGGGGTAGGCGAACAGTGCCGACAGCAGGCCGCCGACGATCAGTACCTTCTTGCTGCTGTACTTGTCGCACAGCCAGCCGAAGGTCGGCACGGCGACGATGGCAACCAGGCTCGCGAGCGTCACCGACAGCGAGGTCACGTTCGCGGACACACCCTTGAACTGGGTGAGATAGGCCAGCGAGAAGGTCTTGAAGATGTAGCTCAGGGCGTTGTAGCCGATCGCCACCAGGAAGACGACCAGCAGGCCGGCGCGGTTCGTGCCGAACAGTTCCTTGAAAGGCTTTTTCTCGGCGCCGCCGGCTTCCGCCCGGTCGAACGCCGGCGTTTCCGGCAGGCGCTTGCGCACCCAGATACCCACAATCACCAGCACGGAGCTGAGCAGGAAGGGGATGCGCCAGCCGCCGGTCTGCAGGAACTTGTCGCCGCCGAGGGTCAGCAGGTACACCGTAAAGGACGACAGCAGGAGGCCGAGGTTCAGGCCGAGCGCCGGCCAGGACCCCTGGCGGCCGCGCCGGTCGTCGCTGGCATGCTCGTACGAGGTCACGGAGGCGCCGGCAAATTCGGCGCCCGCGCCCAGGCCCTGCAGGATACGGATGATGACCAGCAGCAGYGGGGCCCAGAAGCCGATGCTTGCGTAGGAAGGAATCAGGCCAATGGCGGTCGTGCAGACACCCATCAGGAAAAAGGTCACGTAGAGCAGCTTCTTGCGGCCGAAGCGGTCGCCGAAGTAGCCGAACAACACGCCGCCGAGCGGGCGTGCCACGAAGCCGATGGCGAAGGTGGAAAATGCCATCATCGACGCGGTCGACGGATTCGACGCATCGAAGAACACCTTGCTGAAGACGATCGATGCCATCGTCGCGTACAGGTAAAAGTCGTACCACTCGAGCATCGAGCCGACGATGGTCGCGGTTGCCACCCGCTTCAGGCGGCTGGCCGCCTGTTCAGGCGTTTCCCAATCGGGTTTGCGCATCTCCATGTATGTCTCCTTGGATCCTGGTTGTTATGTGTTATCTGGAATCTGTTGAATAGGGCCGCTTGCGGGCTGCGGTTCAGCGGCCGGGAATCACTTCGCGCACGATGTACTCGGCAATCGCCATCGACGAGGTGGCGCCAGGCGACGGTGCGTTGCGGATGTGCGTGATGTTTCCCTGGCGGCGGATGACGAAATCGTCCACCAGGGAGCCATCGCCCTGCATGGCCTGGGCCCGGATGCCGCGCACGGCCGGGGTCACGCCGACCTCGGACAGGCTCGGTACATACTTGGCGGCTTCGCGCACGAACACCGATTCGCTGAGGACTGTCTTCAGTTCGCGCAGCGCGGCGGGCACATTACGCGATGCAAATTTCCAGAAACCGCCATAGGTGAGGAAGTCGGCGATATCGCGCGCGCTGAAACGCTTGCCGTCGTAATTTTCCCGGCCGAGCGAGATGAAGGCGTTCGGGCCGATGGTCATCTGGCCGTCGATGCGCTTCGTGAAATGCACACCGAGGAAGGGGAAGCGCGGGTCGGGGACCGGATAGATCAGGCCTTTGACGTGCGACTTGAAGGCCTCGTCGATGACGTAGTACTGGCCGAAGAAAGGCACGATTTTCGGGGTCGCCTCGTCTCCGGAGCGCTGGGCCAGGCGGTCCGACTGGAGGCCGGAGCAGGCGATTGCGAAGTCGAAATGCCCGGGGTGCACTTCACCGCTCTCGAGTTCGACATGGATCTGGCCGCCGCGTTCGATCAGGCGGGATACCGGTGCATTCAGGCGGATGCTGCCGCCTTTTTCCTCGATCTCCTGGGCGATGCGGCGGGCAATCTGCCCGTAACTGACGATGGCGGTATGCGGCGAATGCAGGGCGCGGATGCCGATGCAATTCGGCTCGATCTCGCGCAGCTCTTCCGGGCCGACCATGCGCACGCCGGGCACCTTGTTGTTCAGCGATTTCTTGTAGATGGCATCCAGGCGCGGCAGTTCTTCGTCGTTGAGGGCGACGACCACTTTGCCGCACTCGTCGTAGGGGATGGCATGTTCGAGGCAGTAGTTCCTGACCAGTTCGACGCCGCGGCGGCACAGGCGCGCCTTGAGGCCGCCGGGTTCGTAGTACAGGCCGGCGTGCACGACGCCGGAGTTATGGCTCGACTGGTGCTGCGCAACCGCCGTCTCTTTTTCGAATACCGTGACCGAGGCGTCCGGATCGTCCAGCAACAATTGCCGGGCCACCGACAGTCCATTGATACCACCGCCAATGACGGCATAGCGCTTCTTGCTCATACACACCTTTCGAGAATGACACTCGCATGTTAGCGGCATGAATATCGATGAAAAGCGAAAAATTTCAGATAAACTTGTTTCCTTTTGTCGAACAAGTGCTGGTAATGACGTTCAAACAACTCGAGGCTTTCTATTGGGCGGCAAGCTGCGCGAATTTCGCCATCGCGGCCGAGCGCCTGCACCTGTCGGTCTCTTCGCTGTCCAAGCGTATTGCCGAGCTCGAAGAGTCGCTCGGCGTGAGCCTGTTCGATCGCAGCGGCCATCGCGCGGTCATGACGGAGGCTGGGCAAGGCCTGTTGCCGCGGGCGCTGGACTTGCTCGATGCCGCCGCCGGCATCCGCAATACCTTCGCGCCGGGCGCAGGCCTGGTCGGCCGCTGCGCCTTCGGTGTCGGCGAGCTCAGCGCCCTGACCTGGCTGCCCCGTTTCATCGCGCAGGCAAGGGCGCAGTACCCGAAGCTGGTGCTGGAACCTTATGTCGACGTTGGCGCAGTGCTCGAGGCGAAGGTGGATAACGGCGAGCTCGACTTCGCCATCATCGCCGGCCGCTCGTCGCGCCAGACCATGCTGTCGCAGCCGATCGCGCAGGCGCAGTTCGTATGGACGGCGACACCGGCGGCGGCGGCGCAGTATGGGACCGTGCCCGGGATGATCCGGGCCAGGCAGCCGATCATTGCCTTGCCGCCCGGCGCCGGGACCACGCGCCTGATCGACGACTGGCTGCTGGCGCACGGGATCGCGGCGGTTGAACGGATCAGCTGCAACAACTGGGGTGCGATTGCCGGGATGCTGATCGCGTCGGTCGGCGTGGGCATTCTGCCCGAGGCATGGGCGCGCAAGCTGGTAGGCGAGGGCCTCGTGTGCATCCTGAGCGACGAGCACGTGCCGCGGCCGCTCACCTATTCCTTCCAGTGGCGGCGCGGCGATTCGCGCCCCCTGGTCGACCAGATGCTGGCGCTGGCAAGGAGTGCGGTGGACTTTTCCGCCGACGCGCGCCTGCCTTTGCTGGTCTGATTTCTATACATATTGCCAACGCTTTGGCGCCGGTTTTCGGCATTTCATCCCGCGTTTTCGACGCTTCGGCGGATACCGGCTGACGCTTGCGCAGGGCCTGCATACACTTCCATCACTCGCCGCACATTCTGGGATGCGGCGATATGAAAAACGGTGGACCCGTAGCGCGATCATAAATTGTTTTGATGAGGCGCCTTCGGTCCGTGATTTATATCGAAAAGTGAATGGGAGCAATCATGCGCATCAAACAAGTCCTGGCCTTCATCGGCGCCGCCGCAGTCTCGACCCTGGCCCTGGCCGAACCCGCACCGGTGGCCGTCAGCGCCGACGGCAACACCGTGACCGTGTACGGCAATACCAGCCAGCTGATCCACCTGACGCCGGGCCAGGCCGCGGACGCCACCGGCTCCTTCAAGCTGAAGGATGGCCGCATGCTGCGCCTGACCAGCCGCGACAGCAAGATGTTCATGGAAGTCGACGGCAAGCGCGAACAACTGCTCCCCCTGTCGCGCACCGAGTTCGTGGCGAAAAACAGCGGCGCACGGGTGGAGATCGACGAAGAGGCTTTCCCGGACAACGTGCAGCTGACCCAGTTCCGCCGCTGATACCTTGTACGGACACATCAAGCGGCCGGCCTGGCCGATGGGACCGGGCCGGCGATTCATTCCTCAGAAGGGATCCCCGAAGCGTCCCGCCTGGTAATCCAGGATCGCCTGGTTGATCTCTTCGCGGGTGTTCATCACGAAGGGGCCGTGTGCGACGACCGGCTCGCCGATCGGTTCGGCGTGCCCGAGCAGCAGCAGGCAGTCCTTTTCCGCGATGATTTCCAGTTCGTCGCCGACGGTGTCGAATTGGGCCAGGTGGAAGGGGCCGACGGTGTCCGGCGCAATGCTGATGACGCCGCGCACCACGTACAGGAAGACGCTGCGGTCCAGCAGATTGTCGAGGTAGAGGCGGCCGCCCGCCTGCATCTCCACGGTGCTCATGAAGACCCCGGTCAGCGATTCGACCGGGCCCTTGACGCCCTGGAATTCGCCCGACACCAGGTGCACGCGCACCCGCCCGGTGTCGGTTTCCACCACCGGGATCTGGTCGCGCTGCAGGCCGACGTAGCGCGGCGCCGTCATCTTCAGGCCAGGGGGCAGGTTCACCCACAGCTGCAAAATCTCGAGCGGGCCGCCGTTCTGCATGAATTCGCGCGGCGAGATCTCGGCGTGCACGATGCCGCGTCCCGCCGTCATCCATTGCACGCCGCCCGGGCCGATCACGCTTTCGTGGCCGGCGCTGTCGCGGTGGGCCAGCATGCCGTCGAGGATGAAGGTGACGGTCTCGAAGCCGCGGTGCGGATGCGGGCCGAAGGGCAGGCCGCCGTTGTGCGGCGGGTAGACCTGGGGACCRTGGTGGTTGAGGAACAGGAAGGGATCGACCTGGTCGAGGTGCGGGCCCGGCACCGGGCGCTGGGTGATCAGGTCGCCGATATCGTCGCGCATGGCCGGGTGCAGCCGCTGGATGGTCTTGTAGCTCATGCCTGTCCTTTTTGATGTTGTTCGTTTCCCCATACGATAACCGATTCCGCGCTGCCGGCGGCGCGCGCCGGCCCGCTGAGGCCGTGCTAGACTCCTTGCGCTTTTGCAACAAGGAGACAAGCTTCAATGAAAACAAGAAAGACCCTGGCCGGCCTGCTGCTGGCCTTCGCCGCCGGCACCGCCGCCGCCGTCAATGCCGTACCCGCGACACCCGCCGCGCCCGCCGTACCGGGCGAGGCCGCGGTCAAGGCCGCCAAGCACGCCGTCACCGCCTACCGCGACGACGTCGTCGACACCCTCGCCAAACTGGTCAGCTACAACACGGTGGCCGACAAGGACCTGCCCGTCGAGCGCAACCCCCAGCACATCGGCTTCAAGAATTTCCTGAAGGCGGAGGCGACGCGCCTCGGCCTTGATTTCGCCGACTACGGCCACGTGGTCGTGATCGGCCTGGGCGCGCCCGACGCCCTCGAGCGCGTGGGCATGATCGCGCACGGCGACGTGCAGCCGGTCGACCCGTCGAAGTGGAAGAAGTCGCCCTTCGAACTGGACCGCACCAGCGAACCGGGCAAGCTGCTGGCGCGCGGCGCCGAGGACGACAAGGGCCCGATCGCCACCGCCCTGTACGCAATGAAATCGCTGAAGGACCTGCAGCTGCCGCTGTCCAGGCGCATCGAGCTCTACGTCTACATGGCCGAGGAATCGGACTGGGAGCCGCTGGCCGCTTTCGTGAAGACCCATCCGCTGCCGCAGGTGAACATCACCCTGGACGCCGAGTACCCGGCGGTGACGGCGGAAAAGGGCTACGGCACGGTCGCCGTCACCTTCCCGAAGGGCGCGCAGCCGGCGCAGGATTCGCCCGTCGTTGCGCAGTTCGGCGGCGGCTTCTTCGGCAGCCAGATCCCCGAGGATGCGCAGGCGACCATCGCCAACGCCAGCCCGGCGCTCGAAACCCAGATCAGGCAGCGCGCCGCGAAGCAGACCGGCATGCGCTACACCTTCGAACGCAAGGGCGGCGAGCTGGAGATCGCGGCCAAGGGCGTGTCGGCGCATTCGTCCAAACCCGAGGACGGCCTGAACGCGATCAGCATGCTGGCCGACGCGCTGGCCGTGCAGGCCTGGCCCGACACGCCTGCCGGCGCCCTGGTCAACTTCCTCAACGAGATGGTCGGCACCGGCTACTACGGCGAGAAGTTCGGCAACATCGCCTACCGCGACGGCTTCATGGGGCCGATGACCTTCGCCCCGACCGTGATCCGCCAGAAGGGGGACGGTCCCGAGCTGTCGATCAACATCCGCCGCCCGCAGGGCAAGACCGCCCAGCAGCTCTCCAACGAGATCAACGCCGCGCTGGCGCAATGGCAGGGCGCGCACGGCGCGATGCAGCTGGCCGATGTGAAGGTGCAGATCGGCGAGCCCTGGATCCAGCAGGACGCGCCGCAGCTGCCGGTTCTGATGAAGGTGTTCTCGTACTTTACGGGCGTGAAGGATCCGAAGCCGGTCGCGGTCGGCGGCGGCACCAACTCGCGCCTGTTCCCGCGCGCCGTCAGCTTCGGCCCGGCGATGCCGCGTACGGTCTACACCGGCCATTCGGAGCACGAGTTCATCACCCTCAAGCAACTCTTGCTGAACCTCGAGATGTACACGGCCGTACTGGCCGAACTCGCGCAGTAAGAATTCACCATCGCGGTCCCGCGGCGATGCGTCCGGGACCGCTTCCGACCCCCGCCGCCCGCTTCGATCCCGCGTTTTGACATGTAGGCGGAAGCCTCGCCAAAATCTGCGAAATTTTCTAATCGTTCTGTAGGTCTAAGCCTACAAGGGGTCCCGCTTCATAGGGGAAAACTGCCCTCGTTCCACGCTCTCCCTAGGAGAGTGGGCGCCCGAGCCTGTGCTTGCCGGAAGCCTTCCGCATGAGCTTGTTGATGGCCGGAAAACCCCGCACTGACACTTGGAAAATGTGTCGAAAACGCCATGATAGGATCGGTCACTGACCCGACATGACCGCCATCATCGCCATGCACATCCAAGAACTCGTAAAGCCAGACGGACGCCCACTCACCCTCTACAGTAACAAGCCGATCCCGGCCGGCCTGGTTGCGCCGAGCCCATTTCCCGACCCGCAACATGCGAATCCGCACCTGCGCTGGCATCCGCTGCGCGGCGAGTGGGTCACCTATGCGGCGTTCCGGCAAAACAGGACTTACCAGCCGCCGCCGCAGTACAACCCGTTGGCCCCGACCAGCGACCCCCAGCACCCGACCGAGATGCCGGCCGGCGATTACGAGATCGCGGTGTTCGACAACCGCTTCCCGTCGCTGGCGCTGGATTCCCACGATCCGCCGGTGCTGACGGTGCCGACCGCGCCGGCCAACGGCCATTGCGAAGTGGTGGTGTTCACCCAGGATCCGCAGGCTGCGCTGGGCCGGCTGCCGCTGTCGCGCATCGAGCTGCTGCTGCAGGTGTGGGGCGACCGCACCACCCGCATCGGCGGCCGCCAGCACATCCAGTACGTGCTGCCGTTCGAGAATCGCGGCGCGGAGGTCGGCGTGACCCTGCACCATCCGCACGGCCAGATCTACTGCTATCCCTTCGTGCCCTCGGTGCCGGCGCGCCAGCTGGCCCAGGAACGCGAGTACTACCTGCAGCACGGCTCCAGCCTGCTGTGCGACATGGCGCGCGACGAAGCCGCCGACGGCAAGCGCGTGCTGTTCCAGGACGAGCATGCGATCGCCTTCGTGCCGGCCTGCGCCCGCTATCCCTACGAGGTGTGGGTGATGCCGACCGCCCCCTGCAAGGACTTCGCCGCGCTCACCCCGCCGCAGCGCGCGAGCCTGGCGCGCGCCCTGAAGACCGTGCTGCTCAAGTTCGATAATCTGTGGGACCGGCCTTTCCCCTACCTGATGGCGTGGTACCAGGCGCCCACCGACGGCGCCGAGCATCCGGAAACCCAGCTGCACTGCCAGTTCTATCCGCCGTACCGCACCCGCGACCGCCTGAAGTACCTGGCCGGCACCGAGCTGGCGGCCGGCATGTTCGCGATGGACGTGCTGCCCGAAACCACGGCCTACGAGCTGCAGCAGGTCGAAGTGAACCTGGAGGATGGCGCATGAGCGTGAGCGCCGATCCGCTGGCGGTGCGCGGCGCGGAAGCCGCCGCCAAGCTGGCCCTGCTGCGCGAAGCGCTGGCCCAGGCGGGCGCCGGTGCAATCCGCCTGCGCGGCGCCGGCTGGTTCGCCTGGGCGACGGCGGGCGGCGCGCCGTTCGCGCCGGAAGGCTGCGAGGCCTGCGTGGCCGAACTGCTGGTCACGCCCGAGGAAGCCTGCGTGCTCACCGACGAGGTCGAGGCCGAGCGCCTGCGCCAGGAAGAGATTCCGGCCGGCTTCACCTTCCACATCGCGCCCTGGACCGAGCCCGAGCTGCACGAGACCTATGCGCTGGGCGCGGCCGCCGGTCGCGCCGTGCTGTCCGACCGTCCGCACAACGGCGAACTGGCGCTGCCCGCCAGCCTGAAGCTGCGCCGCATGGTGCTGGGCGTGGAGGAAAGTGAACGCTACCGCCGGCTGGGCCGCGAAACGGCCGAGGCGATCGGCGAAGCGCTGCGCGCTGCGCGCCCTGACTGGACCGAATACCGGCTGGCGGGGGAGGGCGCGCGCGCCCTGCTGCGGCGCGGGATCGAGCCGGCGCTGGTGCTGGCCGCCGGCGAACGCCGGATGGGGCAGTGGCGCCGGCCCACGCCTTCGCATGAAACCCTCGGCGCGCGCGCTACGCTGTCCTGCTGCGCGCGCAGGCACGGCCTGATCGCCAGGTTGTCCCGTTCGGCCAGCTTCGGGCCGGCGCCTGGCGTCCAGCAGGAGCTGCTGCGCCTGGAGGCGACCGGACTGGACGCGGTACGCCCCGGGCAGTCGCTGGCGGCGGTGTATCACGCCTTCGACGCCGCCTATCGCCACGCCAACCGGCCGGATGCGATCCGCGAACGGCGCCTGGGCGGCATCGCCGGCTACCAGGCCTGCGAACTCGCCGTCAGCCCCAGCACCGCGACCGGACTGGAGACCGGCATGGCCTTCGCATTCAACCCCGGCTTCGAGGGCATGGTGATCGAGGACAGCTTCCTGCTCGGCGCGAACGGGCTGGAAAACCTGACGCTCGACCCGCAGTGGCCGGCGGCGAACATCGGCGGCCGTGTGCGGCCGCTTTGGCTGGAGTTGACATGACAAGTGCAGAAACCTTCTTCGGCGGCGCCCCGGAGGCGTGCGCATCGGCTCCCGGCCGGGTCAACCTGCTGGGCGAACACACGGACTACAACGACGGCTTCATGCTGCCGGTCGCCACGCCCCAGCGCACCTCGGTGGCGCTGGCGCACAGCCAGGACGACCAGCACCACCTGTATTCCGGCACCCTGGACGGCAACGTGACCTTCGCGGCGAAGGGCGGCAGCGCGCCGCAGGGCTTCGGCAGCTATATCGAAGGCTGCATCCGCCTGGTCGAGGCCACCGGGGTCGAGATCCCGCCGCTGCGCGTGTTCGTCACCACCGACCTGCCGGTCGGTTCCGGCCTGTCGTCCTCGGCGGCGCTCGAAGTCGCGACCCTGCGCGCGTTGCGCCAGCTGCTCGGCTTCTCGCTCGACGACGTCAAGCTGGCCCAGATCGCCCAGCGCGCCGAGATCGACTATGCCCACGTCAACTGCGGCATCATGGACCAGATGGCGTCCAGCCTGTGCGACGAGCGCAGCATGTTGTTCATCGACGCCCGCACGCTGGAGCACCGGCTGGTCCAGATGCCGGCCGGAAGCGAGCTGATCGTCATCGATTCCGGCGTGCCGCGCACCCTGGCCGCCAGCAAGTACAACGAGCGCCGCTCCGAATGCGAGGAAGCCTCGCGCAAGCTGGGTGTCAAGGCCCTGCGCGACGTCACCGACCCGCAGCTCGTCGAGCAGCTGCCCGAGCCGCTGCGCCGCCGCGCGCGCCACGTGGTACTGGAAGACCTGCGCGTGCTGGAAGCTGCAAAGGGCGTATCGGCCGAGCGTTTCGGCGAACTGATGAACGCCTCGCACGACAGCCTGCGCGACGACTACGAAGTCTCGATCCGCGAACTGGACCTGCTGGTGGATGCCCTGCGCGCCGCCCCGGGCGTGCTCGGCGCACGCCTGACCGGGGCCGGCTTCGGCGGCGCCTGCGTGGCGCTGTGCCGCGCCGGCCAGGCGCAAGAGGCGGCACGAACCGCACTCTCCAACTACAACAAAGAGGGACGCAAGGGACGCATCCTGATCCCGGTTCCCGCCCAAGGAAAGGAAAACAATGAGCCAGTTTGAGTACCCCCGCCCCCAGCTGGTACGCGACAATTGGATCAACCTGAACGGCAAGTGGCGCTTCCGTTTCGACGACGAGGTGAGCTGCAGGATGCCGGACGGCGTGACCGGCTGGACCCATGAGATCAACGTGCCCTTCGCGCCGGAAACCGAAATGTCGGGCATCCAGGACACCGGCTTCCACCGCTTTTGCTGGTACGAGCGCGACTTCGAGCTGAAACCATCCGAGCAGCGCACGATCCTGCACTTCGGCGCGGTGGACTACTTCGCCCGGGTCTGGGTCAACGGCCAACTGGTGGCCGAGCACGAGGGAGGCCACACGCCGTTCTCGGCCGACATCACGCAGGCGCTGAAGGCGGACGGCAGGCAGGTCGTGACCGTGTTCGTCGAGGACGATCCGGCCGAGCTGGCCAAGCCGCGCGGCAAGCAGGACTGGCTGCTGGAGCCGCACTCGATCTGGTATCCGCGCACCACCGGCATCTGGCAGACCGTGTGGGTCGAGCAGGTCTCGCGCACCTTCATCAGGAGCCTGCGCTGGACCCCGATCTTCGAGACCTTCGAGATCGGCTGCGAGGTATTCGCCGGCGGCGACATCCAGGAGAACATGTTCGTCGAGGTCAAGATCTGGCATGGCGATATCCTGATGGCGGACGATCACTACAAGCTGCTGCAGGGCGAGGCGAACCGCAAGATCGCGCTGTCCGACCCCGGCATCGACGATTCGCGGAACGAGTTGCTGTGGAGTCCCGAGCGGCCGACCCTGCTGGACGCCGAGGTGATCCTGCGCTGCGGCGACCAGGTGGTCGACCACATCAAGTCGTATACTGCCTTGCGCGCCTTCCACATCAACCGCGACCGCCTGCTGCTGAATGGCCGTCCCTACCCGCTTCGCCTGGTGCTGGACCAGGGCTACTGGACCGAGTCCTTCTTGACCGCACCAAGCGACGAGCACCTCAAGCGCGACGTCGAACTGGCCAAGCTGATGGGCTTCAACGGCGTGCGCAAGCACCAGAAGATCGAGGATCCGCGCTACCTGTACTGGGCCGACAAGCTGGGCCTGCTGGTATGGGAAGAGATGCCCTCGGCTTACCGCTTCAGTCCGCATGCGATCAAGCGCATCGTCAAGGAATGGACCGAGGCCATCGAACGCGACTACAGCCAYCCCTGCATCATCGTGTGGGTGCCGTTCAACGAATCCTGGGGCGTGCCGAACCTGACGCTGACCCAGGCGCACCGCAACGCGGTCGAGGCGCTGTACCACCTGACGCGCACCCTCGACGCGACCCGCCCGGTGATCGGCAACGACGGCTGGGAAGCCTCGGCCACCGACATCCTGGGCATCCACGACTACGACAGCGATCCGGAAAAGATCAAGGCACGCTACGAGGTCAGCGACCCCGTGCGCACGCTGTTCGATCAGCGCCGTCCCGGCGGACGCATCCTGACGCTGGACGGCTTCCCGCATCGCGGCCAGCCCATCGTGCTGACCGAATTCGGCGGCATCGCCTTCGATCCGAACGCGACCCCCGAGGACGGCACCTGGGGCTATACCCGTGCCCATACGGCCGAGAGTTATCACTCGCTGTACCAACGCCTGCTGAAAGTGGTCAACGAGACCTTCATGTTCAGCGGCTTCTGCTACACCCAGTTCGCCGACACCTTCCAGGAAGCCAACGGCCTGCTCAACGCCGACCGTACCCCCAAGCTGCCTTTCGAGGTGATCAGCGCCGCAACCCGCAACGTCCCGCTGCACCCGCAAGACCCTGAGAAGGAGGGTAAAGGACAAGGCGGCGCCTGACGTGCTTTACACAGTTACAGGGGCCTCGAAAACCGTCGCGAGCGGCCGCAGAGGTGGCCGAGAAGCGCAGCCGTACTTACGGTACGGCGAGCATCGCAGGCCGCCTCTGCAACGCGCAGCAGGTTTGCGAGGCTCCCACCAAAGGAGCCATCATGACTACGATCGTCGTTTTCAGCCACCTGCGCTGGGATTTCGTATTCCAGCGGCCGCAGCACCTGCTGTCGCGCCTGGCGCAGCATTATCCGATCCTGTTCGTCGAGGAACCGGAATACGATAACGGCGCCCCGTTCATGCAGCGGTCGAATCCCGCGCCGAACGTGACCGTGTGCCGCGCGCACACCCCGATCCATGCCATCGGCTTCCATGACGACCAGCTGCGGCTGCTCCAGCCCATGGTGGCGCAGCTGGCACCACCAGGGGAGCAGGTCATCGCCTGGTTCTATACGCCGATGGCCTTGCCCCTGCTGCAGTCGCTCCAGCCCGCGCTGGTCCTCTACGACTGCATGGACGAGCTGGCCTCGTTCAAGAATCCGCCGAAGCAGCTGCTGCAGCGCGAGAGCGCGCTGCTGAACATCGCCGACCTGGTGTTCGCCGGCGGCCCCAGCCTGTACGAGGCGAAGAAGCACCGCCACCCGAACCTGCACTGCTTTCCCAGCAGCGTCGACGTGGTGCATTTCCAGCAGGCCCTCGACCGCAGCCGCAGCCATCCGCAGCAGCGCGAGATCCCGCATCCGCGCCTCGGCTTCTACGGCGTGCTGGACGAGCGTTTCGACCCGGAGCTGGTCGGCGAACTCGCCGACGCCCATCCGGAATGGCAGCTCGTGCTGGCCGGCCCGGTGGTCAAGATCGACGAGCAACGGCTGCCGCGCCGCGCCAACATCCACTACCTGGGCCAGCAGCCGTATGCCGCCTTGCCCGACCTGCTGGCCGGCTGGGACGTCTGCCTGATGCCCTTCGCCATCAATGAGGCGACCAAGTTCATCAGCCCGACCAAGGTGCTCGAATACATGGCGGCCCAGCTGCCGATCGTGAGCACGCCGATCGCCGACGTCGCCAACCCCTATGGCCACGTGGTCGCGATCGCCAGCGGCGCGCGCGAATTCGTCGCCGCCTGCGAAGCGGCCCTTGCCCAGACGCCGGCCCAGCGCGAACACATGGTCGAGGCGATGAAAACCGTGGTGGCTGCCACTTCCTGGGACAGCACGGCCAGGCACATGCACGAGCTGCTCGATTCCACGCCGGTGCGCGGCGAACGCCGGGCCATGCAGCGCACCGCCTCGCACGATGCCGGCCAGCCCGCGCCGCAGGCGGGCAGCGCCGCGCCGAACGTCAATCCGCTGCGCAGCCAGGGTCCGCGCCATGTCGGCACCGTCATCATCGGCGGCGGCCCGACCGGGCTGTCGGCCGCCTACCACCTGGGCGCGGACGCGCTGCTGCTGGACCGCAACGAGACCGTCGGCGGCTGGTGCCGCTCGATCGAAGACAAGGGCTTCACCTTCGATCACGCCGGCCACATCATGTTCTCGAACGACCCCTATGTGCTGAAGATGTACGAAGTGCTGCTGGGCGATAACGTGCACTGGCAGAACCGCGAAGCCTGGATCTACAGCAAGGGCGTGTACACCCGCTATCCCTTCCAGGGCGCGCTGTACGGCCTGCCGCCGAAGGTCATCACCGAGTGCGTGATGGGAGCCATCGAGGCCCGCTACACCGCCAACGACGCCCAGCTCGACGACGAGGCCCAGGCCATCGACGACTGCTGCGCCGACGGCACCGCCGACGTCTGCAACACCGACCGTTCGGTGCGGGGCAAGGTGAACAACTTCGAGCAGTTCATCTACAAGGTCTGGGGCAAGGGCATCGCGAAGCACTTCGCGATTCCCTACAACCGCAAGCTCTGGACCGTGCCGCTGGCCGAGATGGAGACGTCCTGGCTGGGCGGCCGCGTACCGCTGCCGAACCTGGAAGAGATCGTGCAGGGTGCGCTCGAGCCTTCGCCCAAGCCGGTCGGGCCGAACGCGCGCTTCGGTTATCCGCTCGAGGGCGGCTTCCAGGCGCTGATGAACGGCTTCCTGCCGCATATCAAGGGCAAGATCGAGCTGGGCGCCGAAGTCGTGCAGGTGCTGCCGCGCGAACACATCGTGGCACTGGCCGACGGCCGCCGCTTCCGCTATGACGACCTGATCTCGACCATGCCGCTGCCGGAGCTGATCAAGGCGATCGGCGACGAGGCGCCGGAAGAGGTGAGGAATGCCGCCCGTGGCCTGCGCCATGTGTCGATCCGCTGCGTCAACATCGGCTTAGGAATTGACAATAAGCGTGTCGTCACCGACAAGCACTGGATCTACTATCCGGACGACACGATCTTCCACCGCATCTTCGTGCAGGGGAACGCTGCGCCCGCATGCAATCCGCCGGGCGGCTTCGGCTTCACCTGCGAGATCTCGTATTCGCCGACCAAGCCGCTGCCGCTCGACGGCGAGGAGCTGATCGCCCGCGCGATCGAGGATTGCCGCCGGGTCGGCATGATCCGCGAAGGCGACCGTATCCTCGTCAGCAACCAGGTCGACATGCCCTACGCCTATGTGCTCTACGACCACCAGCGTGCGCTCAATGTCGAGACCTGCAAGGCCTGGCTGAAGCAGTTCGACATCACCCTGGTTGGCCGCTACAGCGAGTGGGAGTACTACAACTCCGATCACGCCCTGCTGGCCGGCAAGCGGGGCGCCGAAATCGTCCTCGACAAGCGCGCCCGCACCCAGAAAGCCAGCGCGGAGTAGGCGATGGGCCCCTTCGCCCGGGCCGGCTTGCCGCTGCTGCTCTTGCCTGATGCGTGAGGACAGCGGGACTTTCGTCGGGCTAGGTATGCTGCCCCGGCTGCTGGCACAGCGGGGCCATCTGGTGGAGCGCGTTTATTGAGCGCCGCTCGTCCGGCCTGGCGCGGCTGTTCAGTGCTTGATCATGCCGTCGGACAGGTTGACCCGGTCTCCGCTGCGGAAATCCGGCGTGGTTTCCTGGGTGATCACCTGGGTGCTGCCATCGTCCATGCGCAGGGTCACGCGGTAGACGCGCTCGGACGAGGAACTGCCGGTGGTGCCGCTGCTGCCGCTGCCGCCCACTGCCGCCGCGCCGACCGAACCCGCGCCCGCCATGCCGCTGGCCGTGCGCGGCACGACTTCGACCGCCATCACGGTGGCGTTCGGGCTCGAGCTCGCCGCCGTGGACGAACCCGCCGCCGAGGCGCCCATGGAACCCTGGCCGGTGGTGGCGCTCGCGGTGCCGCCGCCACCCTCATAGCCGCTGCTGGAGGTGCCGCTGCCCGAGGTGCCCGAGCTGCCCGAGCTGCCGGTGCCGCCGCCCCAGCCGGCCGATCCGCTGCTGCCGGTGCCGGCGCCGGTGCCGGACATGCCGCCGCTGCCGCCGCTGCTGGTGGAGCTGCCGCTTTCCATGCTGCCCTTGTCGCCCTGCATGGATTTACACGCGGACAGCCCGAAAGCCAGCGTCAGCAAGCCCGCCAGGAGTACGCTCTGGTGTTTTAGCTTCATGATCAACTCCTTCTGATGGGATGGATAGGTCAGGTAGGTGCGCGATGATATCGCGTGCCACTCGAATAAGAGGCGCGTTTGGGAGCGACGTTCCAGCTGACTCGGGTTGGGCATGAGCCACGTCAAGGACGTCGAGGGATAGTGGAATTCGGCGTGGCGTGCGACTCAGCGTTTCGTTGCCAGGACCGATTTCGGCAGCACGGCGCATAACAGTAGGACCGTCAGGATGGCGGCAGTGCAATCGACTTCCCAATCATGCACGTTGGCRCCGCGATAGGGAAAGAAACTCTGGATGAATTCGTCGCCGGCGCCCATCAGGGCGACCGCCAGCACGGCCTTGACGGCGCGCGCGGCCGGGCTGCCGGTGCTGCCGAGGAAGCACAGGCCGGCCAGGATGGCATACGCGGTCGAATGCAGCACGACGCCGGACGCAAGCTGGCCGATGTCGGCGCGCGCACCAGGAATATTGCCGGTCACCACGATTGCCAGGTACATCAGAACGGCGCAGGCAAGGCAGGCGTAGCGCAGGCGAGGGTGGAGCAGCAACTGGGACRGCATGGCGTTCATGGCAAGGAACAACTGGTATCAGGAAAACGCACACCTTACCATGACGCCTGCGAGAACGTCCGCACGACCGCTGCGCCTTGCCATGGGTGAAACGGTATCAGGAAGGCTTGGCCCCTGGCCTCGGCGAACCGTGTTACGGAACGTCGGCCAAGGGCGGGACCGCGTCAGATCGTGAGCGCGGGTGTCCCGTTGGGGTAATGTGCGTCGAAGCAGCTTTCGCATTCGGCGCAGAAAAGATGGGCGACGCGTACGGTTTGCTGTCGCAGGACGAGCTTGAGCTGGTGTGTCCGGCATTTCGGGCAGATCTCGCGGACGCTGCCGAAGGTCAGTACGTGAAGAGGCTGTTCTTCATCGTCGAGGTGGTCGATGACCATGCGCGGGTTGAGTTCGCTGAGGACCAGGTAGTCGTCGGCGAAGTGCTGTCGCCGGCGCGATGGCTGGGATTGCTGCTGCTGGGGTGGGGACATCGCTTCAGGTAAAGTCATAGGACTGGCTCCATGAAAAAACGCAAGCGCGAAATTCATGATAGCGAAATCCCTGACTGGTTCAAGCATTGCGGGACATTTTTATTTGTTGCGTTGCATTCTCGACATTAATCATACGGAACAAAAAAAAATGCCCGCCAACGGAGGACGGGCACAACCCAAGATCAGGGCCAAGAGACGCGGAATTCGGTGCGGCGCACCGCTTTGCGGTACGCCTTTCTGCGATCACGCGTATCGGTTGCGTGTATGCAGATGAACCCAGTATAAGAGGCGAATGTGACCCGGACATGACACGCCTCAAGCAATCGTCGGCTGGCTGAGAACCAACTCGGTTGAGATCGGTCTATTGATAATCCCCGAACGAAACCCAGGCGACAGATAAAAAAAAAGCCCGCTTCATCGGCGGGCTTCAAACTATTTTCTTGGAGGAGAATAGTGGAGACAGGTGAGATTATGTTGCGGCGCGATATATATGTCCAATTTTGTTTATGGATATGTGATATTCACGTAAATGATAATTGATGGGCTCACCCTGGTCCGCTTCATTCCTTTACCGGTACCGTGTAATTCAGCGCCATCCTGCCGCCGTCCGCGTACAAAGTCTGGCCGGTGATATACGAGGCGTCGTCGCTGGCGAGGAAGGCCGCGATGCCGGCGATCTCCTCCGGCTCGCCGCAGCGGCCCAGCGGCGTGCGCGACAGGATCGTGTGGCGCGCTTCCGGGCTGCCCATCACGGCATTCTTCGCCAGTTCGGTCAGGATGGTGCCGGGGCCGATCGCATTCACGCGGATGCCGTGTTCGGCCAGGGCGATCGCCGCCACCCGGGTCAGCTGGTTCACGCCGCCTTTCGAGACGACATAGGGGATCTGGTTGGGGATGGTCAGCTCGGCGTTCACGCTCGACATATTGATGATGCAGCCGCGCTTGTCCGTGTCATTGCGCTTGACCATCTCGCGCGCCACCGCCTGGCTGCACAGGAACATCGACTTCAGGTTGACGCGCAGCACGCGGTCGAAGTCTTCCTCGGCCAGCTCGAGGAAATCGGCGGCGTGGGTGATGCCGGCATTGTTGACCAGGATGTCGACCTGGCCGAAGGCGGCCAGGGTCGCGGCCAGCATGGCGTCGACGTCGGATTTCTGGCTGACGTCGGCGCAAAAGAAGCGGGCATTGTCGCCGAGCGCTTCGGCCGCCGCCGCGCCTTCCTGGCGCACGTCGACCAGCATCACGCGCGCGCCTTCGCGCACCAGGCGTTCGGCGCAGGCATATCCGATTCCCCGGCTGGCTCCGGTGACGATGGCGACTTTCTGGGCAAGTTTCATGGCTGGCTTTCCTGGGTGGCTGAAAATGCCATTGTACCGGGCGGCCTGAGCCTCGACGCTACAGCATCAGCGGCTTGTCGGGCAATTCGTTAGGCCGCGCGCCGTTCGCCGGGAAGTGCTGGCGCAGCAGCGCATTGACCTGGCCGACGGCATCCAGCGTAGCCTCGTGAAAGCGTCCCTGGGCGAAGCCCGCCGTCATCGTGCGGCAGACCGCCTGCCAGGTGGCCGGCTCGATCCGGCGGTCGATGCCGCGGTCGGCCACGATGTCGACCTTGTGGTCGGCCAGGTTGACGTAGATGAGGACGCCGCAATTCTCCTCGGTATCCCAGATGCCGTAGTCGGCGAACAGGGCCAGCGCGCGCTGGCGGTTCGTCACGTCGGCCCAGACCGCCGCCAGCGGCAGGGATTTCTCGACGATCAGCCGGACTTCGCCGCGGTGGGTCCGCTCGCCGGCCGTGATCGCCTCGGCGATGGCCGTCAGCGTGTCAGGCGGGAAGATGCGCGCCGCCTCGGTCCTGGTGCTGAGCAGGTGGCGCAGGGCGCGGCGCAGGCGGCCGGGTTGATGTTGTGGCGCGTCCATCACCAGTCTCCCGAGGCGCCGCCGCCGTCGAAGGTCCCGCCGCCGCCGGAAAAGCCGCCGCCCGAAAAGCCGCTGTCGGAAAAGCCGCCGCTGCCCGAGAAGCCGCCACCACCGCGCCGCTGGTTTTCCAAATTGCTGAGAATATTGCCGAGGACGAAGCCGGCCGCGCCGCTGTTCCAGCCATTGTTCCAGCCTCCGCCGGGACCCGGCTGCACGAAGCGGCCGCGGCGCCGGCCGAACAGCGAGCGCAGGACCACCATCCCGATGACGATGAAGAAGATGCTCATCACGATGCCGGGGCCGTCGACGCCGTCCTCGGCCTGCTGCTGCGCCTGCCCCTGCTGGGCCTGTGGCGCAGGGAATTTTTCCTGGTTCAGCAGTGCGGAGATGGCGCCCACCCCGGCGACCAGGCCGCCGTAGTAATCGTTCTGGCGGAAGTGGGGCGCGATGGTGTCCTGCAGGATGCGCTTGGACTGGGCATCGGTCAGCACGCCCTGCACGCCGCGCCCGGCCTCGATGCGCAGGCGCCGCAGCGAGGAGGGGTTGTCGCGCGCGACCAGCAGCAGCACGCCGTCGTCAACGCCCTTGCGGCCCAGCTTCCAGGCGTCGGTGACGCGGATGCCGTACTGCTCGATGGCCTCGGGTTCGGTCGACTTCACCAGCAGCACCGCGATCTGGCTGCCGGTCTGGGTCTCGTAGTCGGCCAGCACGCGTTCCAGGTTCTGGCGCTGCTCGGCCGTCAGCATCCCGGCCTGGTCGGTGACGCGCGCCGCCAGCGGCGGCACCGGCTTGAGCTGTGCGTGGGCCTGCCCGGCGAGCAGCAGGGCGAAGGCGAGGGCAAGGCCCTGGAACAGGCGCAGCACCGGGTTCATCGCGACGCTCCCGTCACTTGCCGAAGTCGACCTTCGGCGCCGTCGAGATCGAGCGCTCGTTCTCGACGGTGAAGGAAGGCTTGGGCTGGTAGCCGAACATCTTGGCCGTCAGGTTGGTCGGGAAGCTGCGCGCCAGCACGTTGTACTCCTGGACCGAGGCGATGTAGCGCTGGCGTGCCACGGTGATGCGGTTCTCGGTGCCCTCCAGCTGCGACTGCAGGTCGCGGAACTGGGTGTCGGCCTTCAGGTTCGGGTAGTTCTCGGACACTGCCATCAGGCGCGACAACGCGCTGCTCAGTTCGCCCTGCACCTGCTGGAATTTCTGGAAGGCTTCCGGATTGTTCAGCACTTCCGGGGTGATCTGGAAGCTGGTGGCGGCGGCGCGCGCCCGGGTGACGGCTTCCAGCGTATCCTTCTCGTGCGAGGCATAGCCCTTGACCGTGTTGACCAGGTTCGGAATCAGGTCGGCGCGCCGCTGGTACTGGTTGACGACCTCGCTCCAGGCCGCCTTGGTCGCCTCGTCCTTGGTCTGGAATTCGTTATAGCCGCAGCCCGACAGTGCGGAACCGGCCAGGACCGCGGCCAGCAGCATGCCGGCCAGGCGCGTGAACAGGGAAGGCGTCATAGAGGTGGGCTTGTTCGTCTTTTGCATCGTCGGGTATCCATCGCCAGTTGTCGAATAATAAAAATATACCCGAATTGGCCATGCTGTGGCGTCCTGCCCATATGCAGGGTCGGCAGCGCGGGCGCGGCGCGGTACAATAGTGGGTTTGCAACAAGAGACAAGGGCCTGCCATGAACTTCATCGACAAGCTGAATGCCGCCTGGCGCAGCAACGATTCCCTGCTGTGCGTCGGACTCGATCCCGACCTCGAGCGCTTGCCAGAACAGATGCGCGACCGGCCGGACGGCATCGCCGAATTCTGCAAGGCCATCATCGACGCGACCGCCGACCTGGCCTGCGCCTTCAAGCCGCAGATCGCCTATTTCGCCGCCCTCGGCGCCGAAGACCAGCTCGAAACGGTCTGCCATTACCTGAAACAGCGTTATCCGCACATCCCCCTGATCCTGGACGCCAAGCGCGGCGACATCGGCGCCACCGCGCGCCAGTACGCGCGCGAAGCCTTCGACCGTTACGGCGCCGATGCCGTCACCGTCAGCCCCTACATGGGCTTCGACTCGGTCGAACCGTATATGGAGTGGCCGGACCGCGGCGTGATCGTCCTGTGCCGGACCTCGAACGCGGGCGGCTCCGACCTGCAGTTCCTCGACGTCGGCGGACGCCCGCTGTACCAGCACGTGGCCCAGCTGGTGGCGGACAAGTGGAACCGGCATGGACAGTGCGCGCTGGTGGTCGGCGCCACCTTCCCGCAGGAGCTGGCCCAGGTGCGCGCCCTGGTGGGCGACATGCCGCTGCTGGTGCCGGGCATCGGCGCCCAGGGCGGCGACATCGAGGCGACCGTGAAATCAGGCCGCACGGCCGATGGCGCCGGCATGATGATCAATTCCTCGCGCGCCATCCTGTACGCGCAGCCGCAGGGCAATGAAGATTTCGCCGCCGCGGCGCGCCGCGTGGCGATGGAGACGCGCGACGCGATCAACCAGTATCGCGCGTAACCGACCTTGGCGTGGGCACACCGTGCCCACGCGTAACAATCAATACCGCTGTGGCGCAATCGACTCCGCGTAATCGTAGAGCGCCCCCAGAATCTCCTCGGCACGCTCATCCGCCGTCTCCGACAGCGCATCGATCTCGGCGAACAGCTGCTCGATGGTGCGCGCCCCGCCCAGGCCGTCGAACAGCCGCGCCGCGCGGTGCGCTTCCCAGCTTTCCAGCTCATGCTCCTGCAGCGTGTGCGGGAAGTTGCGGCAGCGGTAGCGGAACAGCAGTTGGGCCAGCCTTTCGTCCTCGAAGCTGGGCTGGCGCTGGGCCAGGCGTGCCGGCTGCTCGATGCGCAGCGCTTCCAGCTGGCGGCGGTCGCCCTGCGAGACGAAGCCGCCGTACAGGTCTTCGTCGACATCGACACCGGCACCCGGCTCGGCGCCAGGGCGCTGGAACACCTTCTGCCATACCGCGCTCATGTCCGGCCCGCCGGCCGCGATGCGCGCGTGCGCCAGGCATTGTTCGACGTCCAGCTCCCACTTCGCCGCCAGCACCGGGTTGAGGGTCTTGAGGTTCCCGACCAGCATCGGCGATTTATTCAGGTGCACACTCTTGATCGGCAGCCGGGAGACGCCCTCGGGCATCTCGGCGGCGCGCGTGAACAGGCGCTCGCGGATCGTGTCCACGCTCAGGGCGAACAGCTCGGAGGGGTCGTGGCGGCAATCCCAGACCAGCACTTCGTTCTTGTTGGTCGGGTGGGAAGCCAGCGGCCACACCAGGCCCAGGCAGCCGCGCTCGGCCGGGAACATGCCGGACACGTGCAGGACGGGGAGGCGCTGGCTGCGCTCCAGGTGCAGGCCCATCTCGCCGGCCACCTTGTCCTTGCGGCGCAGTTCCAGGCAGAAGTCGAACAGCTTCGGCTGCTTGCTGCGGATCAGGCGCGCCATCGCGATGGTGGCGCGCACGTCGGACAGGGCATCGTGCGCGGCCTCGTGCGCCAGGCCGTTGGCGCGGGTCAGGTCTTCGAGGCGGAAGCTGGGCTTGCCGTCTTCGCGCATCGGCCACTGGATGCCGTCCGGGCGCAGCGCATAGGTCATGCGCACCACGTCCAGCAGGTCCCAGCGGCCGCAGCCGTTCTGCCATTCGCGCGCATACGGGTCGATCATGTTGCGCCAGAAAAGGAAGCGCGTGACCTCGTCGTCGAAGCGGATGGTGTTGTAGCCGACCCCGACCGTCCCCGGCTCGCTGAAGGCTTCGCAGATCTGCCGCGCGAACTCGTGCTCCGGCATGCCATGCTCCAGGCAGTGCTGGGGGGTGATGCCGGTGATCAGGCAGGCCTGGGGATCCGGCAGGTAGTCGGGCGCCGGCTGGCAGTAGATCATGACGGGCTCGCCGATCTCGTTCAGCTCGGCGTCCGTGCGGATCGCGGCAAACTGGGCCGGGCGATCGCGACGCGGCACCGCGCCGAAGGTTTCGTAGTCGTGCCAGAGGAAGGTGTGGTTGCTCACGGGGTTACTCATGAATTGCGACGGGCCATTCTAACTTGCCGGCCTGCTCATCTCCAGTCGGGAAGCAAGATCCGGCACGGAACCTTCAGATGTGAATGCGGTCGCGTCCGGCCTGCTTGGCGCGGTAGAGGGCCGCGTCGGCCGCTTCGACCAGGCTGCGCTCGTCCTGTTCGGGACCCAGGCTGGCGACGCCGAAGGAACCGGTGATGTGGGGCAGGGCGATGCGCATGTCGTCGAACACCACCGCCTCGCGCATGCGCCCGCACAGGCGCTCGGCCACCATCACCGCCAGGGTGCGGTTGGTGTTCGGCAGGATCGCCATCAGCTCCTCGCCGCCGTAGCGCACCGCAAAGTCGGACGGCCGCAGGGCGCTGCGGATCGCGGCGGCGGCGGTGGCGAGGGCGGTATCGCCGGCCATGTGGCCATGGGTATCGTTGAAGCGCTTGAAGTGGTCGAGGTCGATCATCACCAGCGACAGCGGGGTGCCGTCCATGCGGCTGCGGGCGACCAGCTTGGGCAGCATGTCGTTCAGCCAGGCGCGGTTGTACAGCCCGGTCAGGCCGTCGTTCATCGACAGCTGGCGGTAGAACTCGCCCAGCTTCTGGCGCCGCCGCAGCAGGGCGTTGGCGGCGCGGATGCGGAAGGACAGCATGCGCAGCAGGTTGCGGGCGACGCCGTTGGCTTCGTCGATCAGGCGCCACACCATGTCGGGTTCGATCACCAGCAGTTCGCTGTCTTCCAGCGCCGTGATGGCGTCGAGGTTGGCGGCATCGTCCAGCACCGACTGCTCGCCCACGCTTTCGCCGGGCAGGATGCGCTGGATCTCGCCTTCGCCGGCGGCGGTGGCCGGCTGCACGCCGAGCGAGCCCGACAGCACAACGTAGAGGCGGGCGCGCAGCCCGTCCTCGACCGGTTCACCCTTGCTGACGCCGACCACCGGGCAGGCGGCCAGCAGCGTCGCCACCGCCGGGGTGTCGGCGTCGCGGAACAGCTGCAGGTCGCGGATCGCGTAGCGGGATGCGCCGAAGGTGCCGGTGAGGTTCAATGGTAGCCCGGGTCGATGAAGAATATTGACAAGCTCGAAATCATAACCCATTGCAACAACTACGCCGAGACTTGGCGCCGGATAAACAACAGTGTTCCAATAGAGGGATGAATCCATCGAATCCTCTTGTCGACGCACTCGGGCAGCGTCACGACCCCGCGCCGGATGCCCGCATCGTCTGCCTGGTGCCTTCGATTACCGAACTGCTGTGCGAGCTGGGCCTGGCCGGCAAGCTGGCCGGGCGCACCGGCTTCTGCATTCATCCCCGCGACGTGGTCGCCGCGATCCCCAAGGTCGGCGGCACCAAGGACGTCAACATCGAGAAGATCCGCAAGCTGGCGCCGACCCACGTGGTGGTCAACATCGACGAGARCGAGAAGCCGACCGTGGAGCGGCTGGCGGAATTCGTGCCGCACGTGGTGGTCACGCATCCGAATGCGCCGCGCGACAACCTGGCGCTGGCGCGCCTGATGGGCGGGATCTTCGGTGCGAGCGACGCGGCGGAGCGCTGGTGCGCCGGCTTCGAAGCCGAATACGCATCCCTGAAGCGGCTTCCTCCCGGACCGGCGCGCACGGTGCTGTACTGCATCTGGCAGGATCCGTGGATGACGGTTTCGAAGGAGACCTATATCGCCAGCATGCTGGCCGAACTGGGCTGGCAGGTGCCGGCGCTGGGGCAGGGCGAGCGCTATCCGCGTTTCGACTGGTCGCAGGGATTGGTGGACGGGCTCGATGCGGTGCTGCTGTCGACCGAGCCCTATCGCTTCACCGAAGAGCATGCCGATGCGCTGGAAAAGCAGATCGGCATTCCGGTGTTCCTGGTCGACGGCGAAATGATGTCGTGGTACGGCAGCCGCGCCCTCGAAGGCCTGCGATACCTTGGAAGCCTCAGGGCGCTGGTGGATGGAACTTACTGATTGTCGGTGAGGCCCTTGTAGGACTCGATGGGAACCTCGGGATCCAGYGGGACGGCATCGCGCTTGTTCTTGTCGTTGAGGCGGCCCATTGCGCTGTCCAGTGCGCGCTTCAGTTTGCCGGCCGCGCCCGAGATCGACAGGTGCAGGTCGGCGGCGTGGGCGTGCACGACCACCGGATCGTAGCCGGCCACGCGCGCTTCCATCATGCAGTAATTGTCGCCATCTTCGTGTTTCTGGCCGTTCTGGTTGCTCAGGTGGACATCCACGCGGCGGACCTGCTCGAAACGGCCGACGCTCGATTCGACGAGGTCGCGCACGCGTTCGTCGAGACCCTGGTGGCGGTCGATGGTGTTGTCGGTATTAACGTTGATTTCCATAAATCACTCCAATAGTTGACACTGTTGAAACGATCTTACACCGTCCCCGGAATGTGCCGCGCCCAGATGGACGCGCTCAGCTGTTCACGAGGCTGGCCGCGATGTTCACCGACAGGCCCAGGATCAGCACGTTGAAGAAGAAGGCCAGCACCGAATGGCCGAGCACCAGCTTGCGCATCGGGCGCGTCATCACCGAGACGTCCGAGGTCTGGACCGCGACCGCGATCGTGAACGAGAAGTACAGGAAGTCCCAGTAATCCGGTTCCAGCCCCTCGTCCGGGAAGCGCAGCGGCCGCTTGCCGGCGGGCGCGCGGTAGTAGAGGTGGGCGTAGTGCAGGCAGAACAGGACGCCGACCAGCAGCCAGGAACCGATCACCGTGAAGGCGGTGAAGGCGTAGTGCATGGCGATCTTGTTGGCGGGCAGGTGGTCCATGTGCGCCAGTTCGGAGATGATGGCGTACAGGCTCAGCATGGCGCCGACGACCAGCGAGAACAGCACGGTGCCGGCGCTCTCGTCATCCCTGCTCGCGATCCTGCGGACCTTGTCGTGGTCGGCCCGCAGCATCATCCACCCCATCCCCAGCAGGTAGGACCAGACCCCCGTATTCCAGCCGAGCAGGGCGCGCCGCAGCCAGGGATGGGACTCCGGCCACAGCAGGCCGACGGCGGCGCCGAGCGCGATCGCCAGCGTCAGGTGCGGCCGGTTGTGGATGAGGTGGCGGAGGAAGCTCTTGTCCATCATCCGGCTTTCTGTGCGGCGACTTCCGCCTCATGGTGGGGGAAGCGGTCCATGCGCGACAGCACCGGGAACAGCTTCATCCAGGTGCCGGTGACCACCAGCGTGGCGGCGCCGCCGAACAGGATCGCCCGCACCAGGCCGAACCAGCTGGCGGTCAGGCCCGATTCGAATTCGCCCAGCTCGTTCGAGGCGCCGATGAAGACGGAGTTGACGGCGCTGACGCGGCCGCGGATCTCGTCCGGCGTCTCGTACTGCACCAGCAGGTGGCGGATGTAGACGCTGACCATGTCGCCGACGCCGAGCAGGAACAAAGCGACCAGGGCGACGCCGAAGCTGTGGACCAGGCCCATGGTGACGGTGGCGGCGCCGAACAGGGCGACCCCGCCGAACATCCAGGCGCCGACCCTGCGCGTGATCGGCCAGAAGGCCAGCGCGATCGAACACAGGGCCGCGCCGGCGCCGGGCGCGGTGCGCAGCAGGCCCAGGCTGGTGGGGCCGGCGGCAAGCACGTCGTGGGCATAGGCCGGCAGCAGGGCGGTGGCGCCGCCGAACAGCACCGCGAACAGGTCGAGCGAGATCGCGCCCAGCACGATCGGGCGGCTCCACACGAAGCGCAGGCCCTCGAGCAGGGTATGCCAGCTGACCGGGGCTCGGGTTCTGGCCTGCGGCGCGCTCTCGGTGCCTTTCATCAGCAGCACCGACACCGCCAGCAGGGTGCTCGACACCGCATACACGACGTTCGGCCCGAACACGTACAGCAGGCCGCCCAGCACCGGGCCGAGGATGATCGCGACCTGCATGTTCGAGGAGCTCAGCGCGACCGCCTGCGAGAACTCCTGGGTCGACACCAGGTTGCGCAGCACGGCCTGCTGGGCCGGCATCATGAAGGCGCGCGCGCTGCCGTACAGCACCAGCACCGCATACACCGGCCACACGACGGTGCTGCCGGACAGGGTGAACAGCACCAGCAGCAGGCTGCACAGCAGCTGGGTGCCCAGGCACCACAGGACGATGGTGCGGCGGTTATGGGTATCGGCGACGTGGCCGGCCCACAGGATCAACACCAGGAAGGGCGCGAACTGGGCCAGGCCGATCAGGCCGAGGTCGAACAGGCTGTGGGTGATCTGGTACACCTGCCAGCCGATGGCCACGCTCTGCATCTGGACCGCGAGCGTGCCCAGGAAGCGGGCGGAAAGATAGAAGGCGAGATTACGGTTGCGCAGGACGCCGAGGCGGCCCGAGGGGGAAATCAGTGACATAAAGTGGAATGAGATGGTGGCAGGAATGCCAACGCTCATTGTGCCTGATGTCGGGATCGTGCGCAGTCATTACGGCCGCGCGCGGCCGCAATGACCTAGGGTGGGCACGGGTTCCCGCCATCGCGGGAACGACGGGCCGTCTACTTCTTGAACCGCAACGCAAACTTGTCGTCCGGCGTCTCCATCTTGAAGAAAGGCTGCTCGCGCGGATCCGAGGCCACGTGCAGGTAGTCGCTGCGCGTATCGAGCTTGAAGCCGGCCCTGGTGACTTCCTGGACCACGGTGTCTTCGTCGATGCGGTGCAGGGTCTTGGTGGCCGTCAGGCCGGCGCCCTTCTTGGCCGCGTTGTCGATGATGACCAGCTCGCCGCCCGGTTTCAGCGCTTCGTACAGGCGCTTGTTCATCGCCGCGCGGTCGGTCGGGGTGTTGGCGATGTCGTGGTAGGACATGTTGATGGTGATGAGGTCCAGCGGCGGCGTGCCTTTCGGGACCGGATCGTTGAAATCCGCGACCACCGCGTGCAGGTTGGGCAGGGTCGAGCCGCCCACGCGTTCCTGCAGCTTGGGATTCGGCTTCGGGTTCTGGGCCCACACTTCGCCCTTCGGACCCACCGCCGCCGTCAGCAGGGACGCGGTGGAACCGCCGCCCGAGGCGATGTCGAGGGCCTTCATGCCGGGACGGACCCCGGCGAAGGCCAGGAACTCGGCCGGCTTGCGCTTGGCGTCGGTCTTGCGGTCGTCGTCGGTGCGGATCGGGCTGGCGATCGCGGCCTGGTAGCCGGAAGCGGCCGGCTGGTCGGCGGCGTGCACGAAGCCGCCGGCCAGCAGCGCGGCGGAGAGTGCGGAAAAGGCGAGGGCGGAGCGAAGCGGATTACGCATGGTTGGACCCTTCATCGAAGTTGAGAAAGCGCCTCAGGACTGCGCCAGGTCGGCCTCCGTGGTGAAGGCGTCGGCGTAGAATTCTTCGGCCGGCAGGCCGCACTGCGCCACGTAGTCGCGGCGCGCGGAGTCGACCATGATGGGCGCACCGCAAGCATACACCTGGTAGCCCGACAGGTCGGGAATATCCTGCATCACGGCGGCGTGCACGTAGCCGCTGCGGCCCGTCCACGCATCTTCCGGCAGGGCATCCGAGATCACCGGCACGTAGCGGAAGTGCGGCAGCTCGCGCGCCCACTGTTCGCACAGCTCGTGCATGTACAGGTCCTGCGGACGGCGGCCGCCCCAGTACAGGTGGACCGGGCGCTCCGACTTCAGGTGGATCATGTGCTCGACCAGGGCCTTGACCGGCGCGAAGCCGGTGCCCGAAGCCAGCAGCACGATCGGCTTGGCGGATTCCTCGCGCAAGAAGAAGGTGCCGAGCGGGCCTTCGAAGCGCAGGATGTCGCGCTCCTTCATGGTCGAGAACACGTGGTCGGTGAACAGGCCGCCCGGCAGATGGCGGACGTGCAGTTCCAGCGGACCGCTGAAGGATGGCGCATTGGCGATGCTGTAGGCGCGGCGCTTGCCGTCCTTCAGCATGAATTCGACGTACTGGCCGGCGCGGTAGGCGAGGGCTTCGTTGGCCGGCAGTTGCAGGCTGAGGATGGCCACGTCCGGCGCGGCGCGGCGGATCGCGGTCACGCGGGTCGGCATCTTGCGCACCGGGTAGTCGGTGCTGCCGCCGACTTCGCGCGCCTCGATCGTCACGTCGCCTTCGGGGACGACGCAGCACATCAGCGCATAGCCCTGCAGCTTTTCCTGTTCGGACAGGGCGCGCTGCTGGTGCGGCTTGTGGTGGATGGTCCCTTCGACGACCTTGCCCTTGCAGGAGCCGCAGGCGCCGTTCTTGCAGCCGTACGGCAGTCCGATGCCGGAGCGGATCGCCGCCGCGAGCACGGTTTCGTCCTGCTCGCATTCGTAGTGGTGGCCGCTGGGCTGAACGGTAATCTGGAACGTCATACAATCCTCGGAATGAATACTTTAAACAATATCAGGTTCAACAAGCCGCGCCTCCTGATCGTGGGCTGCGGCGATGTCGGCATGCGGCTGCTGCCGCTGGTCAGGGAGCGCTTTCGCGTGTTCGCCGTCACCAGCCAGCCGGCGCGCCGCGCCGAGCTGCGGGCCGCGGGGGCGGTTCCCATCGTGGCCGATCTCGACCGGCCGGAAACGCTGCGCCGCCTGGCGCGGCTCGCGCCATGGGTCGTGCACCTGGCGCCGCCGCCGCGGCAGGGCGCTCTGGACTTGCGCACACGAAATTTGACCGCCATTCTACCCGAGGGGACCCATGTCGTTTATATCAGCACCTCCGGCGTTTATGGCGACCGTGGCGGCGCCCTGATCGACGAGACCGCGCCGCGCGCCGCCCGCAACCCCCGCGCCCGGCGCCGCGTCGACGCCGAACAGGTGCTGCGCGCCTGGGCCGTCGGCACGGGCGGACAGGTGTCCATCCTGCGCGCCCCCGGCATCTATGCGGCGGAGCGCCTGCCGCTCGAGCGGCTGCGTCAGGGCACGCCCGCGCTGGCGGCGGCGGACGACGTCTACACCAACCACATCCACGCCGACGATCTCGCCCGCCTGGCCCTGCTGGCCCTGTTCCGCGCACGGCCCGGCCGCGCCTACAACGCCAGCGACGATACCCACATGAAGATGGGAGAGTACTTCGACCTGGTGGCCGACGCCTTCGGACTGCCGCGCCCGCCGCGCCTGCCGCGCGCAGAGCTGGAAAAGGCGGTCTCGCCGATGCTGCTGTCCTTCATGTCGGAGTCGCGCCGGCTCGACAACCGCCGCATCAGGCGCGAATTGCGGGCCCGGCTGCATCACCCGCGGGTCGAGGAGGCGGTGCTGGAAATGGCGAAATAAGGTGCTCTTAAGCAAAAGATAACTGGTCCGTGTATCATTCGGGGTAGCTGCCTCGCAGCCATATAAATACTACCTATACCCCAAAACTATCGGATTTTTCACGACCCTATAAGGGTTGTGAAGAATATCCCACGGATTGTTATTTTAGAAAGAAGACCATGCCCATCAGAAGGATACCGGAGGGTTCCATCTACGACCCGAACCGGGTTCTCGACGCCATCATCGGCAAACTCAGGCTCAAGAACGACGCCGCACTGTCGCGCGTGCTCGAAGTCGCACCGCCGGTGATCAGCAAGATCCGCCACAATACGCTGCCGATCGGCGCGACCATCCTGCTGCGCATGCACGAGGTATCCGATTTCAGCATCCGCGAACTGCGCGCGCTGATGGTGCGGGCCGGCAGCGAGTCCGACGCCGGGACCGCCGCGGCCTGAAACGCCGGAAGCCGGGCCGGCTCAAGAACCGGTCCCGGCGCAGATCCGGCGCGGAAGGCCGGATCAGGGTGATGTCATTGGTGGCAGGCTTCGGCTTGCAGCCTGTCGCGCGAGGGGCCTGCGCAGAAGGCGATCGCGCCGGAGACGTTCGTACCGATTCCTTTCAGCCTGTCGCGCGAGGGGCCCGCGCAGAAGGCGATCGCGCCGGAGACGTTCGTATCGCCTGCTTTCAGCCTGTCGCGCGAGGGGCCTGCGCAGAAGGCGATCGCGCCGGAGACGTTCGTACCGATTGCTTTCAGCCTGTCGCGCGAGGGTCCCGCGCAGAAGGCGATCGCGCCGGAGACGTTCGTACCGATTGCTTTCAGCCTGTCGCGCGAGGGGCCTGCGCAGAAGGCGGTCGCTTCGGCGGCTTCCACGGACGATCCCGGGTAGGCCTCGCCGAAGGTGGCTTCGTACAGGTCGCGCATGCGGTCGCCGCTGTCGAGGCGGAACTGTTCATCTTCTTCGCTGCCGTCCATGCCGACGTAGGGATAGTGGTGCAGGAAGTAGCCGAACACGCGCTCGCAGTCGGTGGCGTACTTCATGGTATCGAGGATGTGGTAGTGCCAGAACGTATCGACATCGGCCAGGGGCGACGTATCTTCTTCAGGATACAGCTTCATCAGGCACAGGAAGCGCCGGTATTCCTTTTCTACAGCGTTGACTTTCTCCAGGCTCCAGCCTTCTCCCGATTCGACGTGCATCAGCTTCATCTTGATCGGTTCCAGGTCGAGCTCGGTCACTGCTTTGAACAGGTCGTTGGCGTTCATGATCATCCTCAAATTTATTGACAGCATGTTTTGAACAGCTTCCCTTTTGTATTGTAATTCTATCCACTGCAACTGCTGAACTATTTACCAATTGTGCATGATGATTTTTAGCAACGTTTTCAGACTTCTTGATGTGCGTTGCATGTGATTAATGTAATTTAGGAAATAAGCTCAGGCTTTGATATTTGTTAAAGGTTTTTGTTTTTAATTTGACATTTATCAAAGGAAAGTGGTGTACTAAAGCGGGAACCGCTGTGCGCCGATCAGCGCAAGGCCGTGCGCGATGGCGAATAGCGAGCCAAGGCCTCTGGCGCAGAAGAAAGGGAAGAGGGCGATGAGCCGGCCTGCATCGKCGCCGGTTGCTTCAGATGACGGCCGAACCGGCGCCGTGCTCCTGATGTTCCTGCAGAAGATGTTCGGGTGCGTTCACGACCGGTGCCGAGACCGTCACCGTCGTGCCGCCGCCGGGCTTGCTGAACACGGAACAGGTGCCGCCGAGGATGATGACGCGTTCCTCGATCCCGACCAGGCCGAAGGACCCGGACTTGTGATGTCCGCCCGGCGGCAGGCCGCAACCGTTATCCCGCACCATGAGCGACAGCCAGCCGTCGTTCAGGCTCAGCTCGACCCAGACCCTGGTCGCGTTCGCATGGCGCACGACATTGGTCAGCGATTCCTGCAGGATGCGGAAAAATGCGGTTGCGCAGTGGTCGGGCAGGGCGATCTCTCCCTGCTCGTTGCGCAGTTCGCAGGGGATGCCGGTGCGCCGCTCGAACTGGTTGACCTGCCACTCGACGGCTGCCGACAGGCCGAGGTCGAGTACGGTTGGGCGCAGGTCGTTGATGATCTGGCGCACGCTCTTGATGATGGTATCGATCTGCTGCAGCGTCTCGCGCGCGCGTCCATACAGGTGGCGATGGCTTGCCTTGGTGCGGGCGGCCAGCATCTCGCCTTCGATGCGCAGCGCCAGCAGGTTCTGGCCGAGGTCGTCGTGGATCTCGCGCGCGATGCGTTTGCGTTCCAGCTCCTTGATCTGGTAGGCATGATCGGCAAGGCGGCGCAGCTTGTGGTGCGACAGCTGCAGCTTGTTCTGGCTCTCGCGCAGTTCGCTGGTCATCTCCTTCGCCAGTTCGAGAGCGGCGCGGCGCGACGACGTCAACGTCTGCACCAGTGCGAACAGCAGCATCGAACCGAGAAAGCCGAAGGCCATCATCAGGTTCGGATAATGGACGTCGAAGTCGGTGTACAGGGCGGACTTGGGCACGCTGAAGACGGTCGTCCATGGACGGCCGTTGAAATCCAGCGGCAAGGTCACCGTGAACCCATGGTTACTGGTGTCGAGCGGAGGACTGGGGAGGGTGAGGGTGCCGTAGCTGTCGTACAGCGTCATCTTGCGCCCCGGATCGTCGCCGACTTCGTCGTCCACATGGGGGCCGGTCTCGTACAGGGTCATTCTCAGGTTCGGCACCGAGATTTCGTCCATCACTCCTTTCAGCAGCTTGGTGACGCTGAAGGCAATCCCGATCGAGCCAAGGTAGGAGGCACGGCGATGGTCGACGGTGTCCCGCGGTGCGCCCATCCGGTAGACCGGCATGCGCATGCCGAGGTAGACATCGTTCGGACGGGACAGCACCGGGATCGGCGTACCGGAGGCCTGCACCGTACCTTCGTCCCGCTCCCGCGACAACATGTCGCCGAAATAGGGATTGCTCATCAGGTCATACCCGTACATGCCGGAAAGCTGCCCTTGCGGCTCGATATAGGCAACCGGAAGATAGGCTGGCCTGGGGGCGGGCGGTACGATGTCCAGTTGGGCGGCGCGTGCCCCGAGAGCGCTCTTTTCGGCGCGCAAACGGCGCACGAAGTCCTGGCGCTCGCTCGCGCGGACATACACGGCGAAATTGATGAAGTCGAGGGCAGGATAATCCCTTGCCAGGTTCAGGCCGTTCACGTAATCGTGGAACAGGCGCTGCGTCACGGTGTCGGCGCTCTGCAGGGTGCTGGCGCTGGCGCGCAGCAGGTCGGTATAGGACTTGATCCGGACTGCGATCACGCTCTGGGCATATTTGCAGTGGTTGAAAAAGCGCTGCTGGGCATCGCTCTCGATGGAACGCGCCGTGAATATATAGGCCAGGCCGCCGATCAGGGACGACAGCAGCAGGCCGGTCCAGAACGAGAACCGGGTGACCGAAAATGCGTCTCTCAGTACCCTCGACATCGGCTATCCCTGAATAGTAACCAACAGCAACTTACGGTCTTTGGAGGGAGGACGTACCTAGCTGTTCGACTAGTTGTGGCCGGGGCGAAAAAAAAGCCCGGCAGGAACCGGGCTTCGGCGGAGGCGGCGCGGGCGGCCGCCGGCGCAGGCGCTTACTTGCCCCAGCTATCCTTCAGCGTGGTCACGCGGTTGAACACCGGCTTGCCTGGCTGGGAATCGACGCGGTCGGCCACGAAGTAGCCGTGGCGCTCGAACTGGAAGCGCTGTTCGGCTTCGGCCGACTTCAGGCCCAGCTCCAGGTAGGCGGTGACGGTTTCCAGTGCGTTCGGGTTCAGCAGGTCCTTGAAGTCGCGTCCGCCGGCGTCCGGATTCGGATCGCTGAACAGGCGGTCGTACAGGCGCACCTCGGCCTCGAGCGCGTGGGCGGCGCTGACCCAGGTGATGTTGCCCTTGACCTTGTAGTTGTCGGCGCCCGGGGTGCCCGATTTCGAATCCTCGAAATAGTTCACGTGCACCGCGGTCACGTTGCCGTCCGCGTCCTTGTCGAAGCCGGTGCACTCGGCCACGAAGCCGTACTTCAGGCGCACGCGCGAACCCGGCTTGTCGGCGGTCGGCGGGGTGAAGCGGTGGTAGCCCTTGCTCGGCACTTCCATGAAGTCTTCCTGCTCGATCCACAGTTCCCTGGAGAACGGGAAGCTGCGCTGGCCCATGTCCGGATGGTGGGGGTGGACCGGGGCGCTGCACTCGACCGTTTCGCCTTCCGGGAAATTGTCGACGACCAGCTTCAGCGGACGCAGCACGGCGATCGCGCGCGGCGCCTTCGGATCGAGGTCGTCGCGCAGCGAACCTTCCAGCGTGCTCATGTCGATCCAGCCGTCGGCCTTGCTGACGCCGATGCGCTCGCAGAACAGCTGGATCGATTCCGGCGTGTAACCGCGGCGGCGCAGGCCGACAATGGTGGGCATGCGCGGATCGTCCCAACCGGTGACGATCTTCTCGTCGACCAGCTGGCGCAGCTTGCGCTTGGACATGACCACATAGGTCAGGTTCAGGCGCGAGAATTCGTACTGGCGCGGCACCGGGCGCTGGAAGAAGCCGCCCTCGGCCAGGGTCTCGACCAGCCAGTCGTAGAAGGGGCGGTGATCCTGGAATTCCAGGGTGCACAGCGAATGGGTGATGTTTTCCAGCGCATCCGAGATCGGGTGGGTGTAGTCATACATCGGATAGATGCACCACTTGTCGCCGGTGCGGTGGTGATGCGCGTGACGTATGCGATACAGCGCCGGGTCGCGGTTGGTCATGATGGGGGAAGACATCGCGTCTTCGCTCATCTTGGCGCGCAGGATGTGTTCGCCATCCTTGTACTTGCCGGCCTTCATGTCGCGGAAGAGCTGCAGCGATTCCTCGACCGGGCGGTTGCGGAAGGGCGAGTTGATGCCCGGCGTACCGAAGTTGCCGCGGTTGCGCGACATGTTCTCGGCGCTCTGGCTGTCGACGTAGGCATAGCCCTTCTGGATCAGGTACTCGGCCATCGCGTACAGCTGGTCGAAGTAGTCGCTGGCGTAGTGCAGGTGCTCCTGGCCGCCTTGCTCCCACGAAAAGCCCAGCCACTTGACGCTGTCCATGATGGTGTCGACGTATTCCTGGTCTTCCTTTTCCGGATTGGTGTCGTCGAAGCGCAGGTTGCAGCGGCCCTGGTAGTCGCGCGCCAGGCCGAAGTTCAGGCAGATCGACTTCGCGTGGCCCACGTGCAGGTAGCCGTTCGGCTCCGGCGGGAAGCGGGTGATCACGGAAGGCATGCCCTCGCGCTGATGGGTGCCTGCCGCCAGGTCGGATTCGACGATCGCGCGCACAAAATTCGACGACGGCGCAGGTGCCGCCGCCGCGGGGTTCTTCTCGTTGCTCATGAATTAGTTTTAGATGGGTAAGATTGCAGGCATTTTACCGTAGCTATGTGGTAAAGCGCACGGTTTGCCGGGAGGCCGCTGGGCATACTTGGGGATATTGTCTCCCGCCACAAGCCCATCACCGCGGCCAGTCCTGCCTGTCAAGATGGCGTTTTCTATAGGATAATCCCGGTTTGAGGTTTTTACGGGCATCAGCCGGAGAGTTCTAAGTGGAAAATTTATACGCGATCCTCGGCGTCGCGCCGAACGCGACGGACGACGAGATCAAGAAAGTCTACCGCTCGCTCGCGATGCGCTACCACCCGGACCGCAACCAGGCGCCGGGCGCGGAAGCGCGTTTCAAGGCCGTCACCAAGGCCTACGAGGTCCTGTCGGACCCGACCAGGCGCGCCGAATACAACCAGAGCGTCAACCACCGCATCGTGCTCGATGCCGAAGGCGAGGCCTTCGAATTGTGGCGTTCGGTGTTCGCGCTGCACGGCGTGAACCTTCCGCACTGAATGCGGGATTAACGAAAGAATTGAAGCAACCATGAAAAAAGTACATCCGGAATTCGCTTTCCAGTCGCGCGAACTGGAAGGCCAGATCGAAGGCACGCTGGGCGATCCGCCGAATCGCAAGAACTACGACATGATGGTGCAGGCCCTGGTGTCGGAATACGCCAACGGCGACGGCCTGGACGACGTCAACATGATGGCCTTCGCCCTGGTCGACCGCATCCGCTTCACGGATCCGAAGGGCCTGATCCGCGAAGCCATCGATTACGAAGGCGACGATCCGGCGAAAGTCTTTGCCATGGCCAATTGCGACGGCGCCGACGGTAACGACGAGGAAGGCAAGGCCATGTACGCCGCAATCTGCGAGAACCATCCGGAACTGGCGCGCCAGGCCATCGTCACCGCCTTCCTGTACAAGAACCAGGCGCGCTGGGAAGACGACGACCAGTCGCTCGACCAGCTGGCGAAGGACGACGAGGGCGACGACGAGCTGGATGAAACCGCCGCCGGCGACGATTTCACGCAGATCTTCGACCCGGAGGGTGAGCGCGAATGAGCGACGAATCTAAATCCAACGAATCCAAATCCAACCTGCCGGCACTGACCCGGCAGGTCAATGAACTGGTGCTGGCCGGCTCCCTGCAGCACGCCGAGGAAGCCCTGTCCAAGGCCGCCGACGAGCACGGCGACTATGCCGTGGCCGAGGTGCTGTCGACCCTGCCGCCGCAGGTGACGGCCCTGCACCTGGCCGGCTTCGACGGCGCCAAGACTTCGGTGGCGACCCTGCTGGTGCCGCCGAAGGCCTGGGCCGAGAGCCTGGCCTACCTGGCCGCCACCTGGCCGGACGACATGATCGAGGACGATCCCGAGCGTATCGCCGAGAACCTGTTCAACCATATCCACGGCGTGGTCTACGCCACCGACGACGAGGACCGCCGCCACGAGCTGCTGAGCGAGGCCTCCAGCTCCGACTGGGGCGCGACCGCCTTCGCCATCGTGTGGTCGCTGGCGCCGAAGGAGATCCTCGAGGTGGCCGGCGAGATCAACAGCCGCGGCCGCTACGTGACCGGCCAGACGACTTCCGACAGCGACATCGTGCCGCTGGCGATCGACCTGGCCAAGGCCAGCGAGGACGGCTGGGAACGTTCGCTGCTGGAGCTGTTCCCGGAATACCGCAATACCGCCGACCTGGCCGACGTCGAGCTGCCGGACGACCCCGACGAGGAGTCGGAATTCCAGCATCGCGGCACCCGCGAACTGCTGCACCGCCTGCGCAAGCAGGTGCCGTCGGTGCGCGGCACGCCCAAGCGCAGCTCCCGCCGCAGCATGGGCACGGACATCTTCTCGTGAGCGGAGCCATCGCAAGCATGCTGCCGGCAATCGTTATCGAGAAGCTGCCACGCCTGATCCGCGCGATCAGGCACCTGGCGGAGACCGCCACGCCCGACGAAGCGGTGGGCCTGGCCGACGAACTGGCCGGGATCACCGCGATGGTGGCCGAGAAGTTCACCAATGACCGCACCGCCGAAGGCATCCAGCGCGCGCAGCTCCTGACCGTCGGCGGAATGTCGCTGGGCCTGGAGTACCTGCTGGAAGAGGAAACCGACGACGAAGTCGGCGACAAGGCCGCGGCCGGCATCCTGATCTCGGAAGGCGCGGAGCTGGTGTTCCAGCAGGGCTTCCGTTTGATTCGCGAACTGGCCGCGCTGCCGGAGGACAGCCTGGTGGGCGAGTACGACACCGACCCGGTGTACGCCCAGCGCCGCCTGAAGGAGCTGTTCGTCGACATCTGCACCGCCGATCCGGGCGAGACCTGGTCGGGCTACGAGCGCTACCAGGGCCAGCTCAAGCAGCGCCAGGGCGTGCAGGCGATCGTGCGCGCGGCCCAGTGGCTGCGCCGCCATCACTACGAAGGCCCGGTCAAGGATCCGGACCTGAACGCCGAGGGCGTGATCGCGCTGGCGATCGTGTTCGGCATCGAGGGAGGCGGGCGGATCGTGGCGCGCACCGGCCAGAAGGAATTCGAGCGCTTCGTGAAGGCGGTGCGCAAGAACAAGCCGGACTTCGATACCGGCTGGGTCCAGCTGCTGGAGAATATTCCGGCGCCGCACCACGCCATCATCGCCGAGCGCATCGCCCTGTACCGCAACAGCGACATCATTCGCGACATCGGCGGCAGCACGCCGCTCAAGCAGCTGTTCGTCGAGCTGGAAAACTTTGCCGGTTCCGAGATCGACGCCGAGTACCCGTGATGTTTGCGTAGGGTGGGCACGGCGTGCTCACCCTATATAAGTCCTGGATTCGGCAAATATCTATTCTGAGGCAGCAGGAAGCGGCTTCCTGATGCTCAAATCCGGCGAATTTATTGCCGGGTTCGCCAGCTCATCCATGCCGTTCGTGCGCCACGCTCCGGTCAACAGGGCTACCATGCAGCTCTCTTTCGTCAACAAAGCAAGGAGATCGACATGTTGCAAGCACGCGAAATCCAGCAGCGCTTTTCCCACATCCAGCAAACCATCAAGGACGCCGAGCAGGCCTGCCGTTCGCACGACGCTCCCGAGGACCTGAAGGACTGTATCGAGAAAATGGCCCGCGAATCCCAGCAGGCCCAGCAGGTGATGCAATCGAGCGACCAGCAGCGCATGGTCGAAGCCGTCGACAACCTCGAATCGATGGGCGACGAGGCGAAGCGCATCAGCCGCTCGGCATCGAGCATGTCGCCGGAGCTGGAGACGGCGGTCACCAAGGTGCACGCCGAACTCTCTAATCTAAAGCACCAGCTACATTAAAGAACCTTCTTCTCCCTCAGGGCGGTGATCTCCTCGCCGCTCTTGCCCAGGATCTCGGCCAGCACCTCCTCGGTATGCTGGCCGAGCAGCGGGGGCGCCTTGGCGCTGGTGGAAGGCAGCGCGGACATCCGCATCGGGCTGCGCACCAGCTTCACCTCACCCGCGGTCGGGTGCGGCAGGGTCATCTCGATGCCGCGCGCCTTCACCTGCTCGTTCGCGAATACCTCGTCCAGGTTGTTGATCGGCCCGCAGGGCACGCCCACGTCTTCCAGCATCGCGATCCATTCGTCGCGCCCGCGCTCCTTCACCATATCGGCCAGCAGCGGAACGAGGATGTCGCGGTTCTTCACGCGCTGGGGATTGGTGGCGAAGCGTTCGTCGAGCGCCAGCTCGGGGCGGCCGCCGGCCTGCACGAACTTCTGGTACTGGCCGTCGTTGCCGGCGGCGACGATGATGTGGCCGTCCGCGCAGGCGAAGGTCTGGTAGGGCACGATGTTGGCGTGGGCATTGCCCCAGCGCTTGGGACGCTTGCCGCTGTTCAGGTAGTTGCTGCCGACGTTGGCCAGCATCGCCACCTGGGTGTCGAGCAGGGACATGTCGATGTACTGGCCTTCCCCGGTGCGGTCGCGGTGGGTCAGGGCCGCCAGCACGGCGATGGTCGCGTACATGCCGGTCATCAGGTCGGTCAGGGCCACGCCGGCCTTCTGCGGACCGCCGCCCGGCAGCTCGTCGCGCTCGCCGGTGACGGACATCAGGCCGCCCATGCCCTGGATCAGGAAGTCATAGCCGGCGCGGTGCGCATAGGGGCCGTCCTGGCCGAAGCCGGTGATCGAGCAGTACACGATGTCCGGCTTGAGCGCCTTCAGCGACTCGTAATCCAGGCCATAGCGCTTCAACTGGCCGACCTTGAAGTTCTCCAGCACGACGTCGCAGTGGCGCACCAGTTCGCGCAGCAGGGCCTGGCCGTCCGGACTGGCGATATCGACCGTCACCGAACGCTTGCCGCGGTTCGCCGACAGGTAGTAGGCAGCCTCGCCGGTCGGCTTGCCGTCAGGCCCCGGCGCATACGGCGGACCCCAGGCGCGGGTATCGTCGCCGCTGTCCGGGCGCTCGATCTTGATCACGTCGGCGCCGAGGTCGGCCAGGTTCTGCGAGCACCAGGGGCCGGCCAGCACGCGCGAAAGGTCGAGCACGCGGATGTGGTTCAATGCTGCCATTCTGTCTCCAATGGATGGGTAATTATCGAAGGGATTATATCGGGCGCTAGGCGGCGCTGCCGGGCGCGGTCAGGGCCTGGGCGAACTGGTCGCGCTCGCGGTCGACGATGCCGTCCACCACACGCTCGTCCAGCCCCATCGCTTCCAGCACGAAGGCGGACAGCTGCAGGCTGGCTTCCAGCGTCTCCGGCACCACCACGCTGGCGCCGGCCAGCTTGAGGGCGCGCGCATGCCGCTCGTCGCGCGAGCGGGCGAACAGGCGCGCGTGCGGGAACTCGCGCCGGATCCCGCGCACCGCCTGCAGCGCCGACGAGGGGTGGTCCATGGTCAGCACGATGGCCGGCGCTTCGTCCGCGTGCACGCGGCGCAGCAGTTCGGGGCGGGCGGCATTCCCGAAATACACCGGAATGCCCTCGGCATGCAGCTTCGACACCAGCTTGGCGTCGTTCTCGAAAGCCACGTAGGGAATGTGCTGGCTGGCGAGCAGCTTGGCCAGCTGCTGGCCGACGCGGCCGAAGCCGGCGATGACCACGCGGCCGCGCGCCTCTTCCAGCCCGCCTTCCATGTGCCGCGCCTCGAGCTCGCGCGCCTGGCTTTCGGCACGCTCGCCGATCGTGCGCCCGATCCGCGCCAGCAGYGGCGTCAGGAACAGCGACAGGCCCACCGCCAGCATCACGCGGCCGCCCAGGCTGGCGTCGAGCAGGCGGCTGCTGACCGCGTAGCCGATCACGATGAAGGCGAATTCGCCGCCCTGGCCCAGCAGCAGGCCGCCTTCGAGCGCGCGGCCCCAGGGCAGGCCGCCGATCCGCATCAGGGAAGCGATCACGCCGGCCTTGATCAGCACCAGGATCAGCACCGCGCAGGCCAGCCACAGCGGCGCGTGGACGATCTGCAGCGGGTCCATGTTCATCCCGACCGTCATGAAGAACAGGCCCATGAGCAGGCCCTTGAAGGGCTCGACCATCAGCTCGACCTCGTGCTTGAACTCGGTCTCCGCCAGCAGCAGGCCCGCGATCAGGGCGCCCAGCGCCATCGACAGGCCGGCCATCGACGACAGGCCGGCGATGCCGAAGGTCGACAGCAGGATCAGGGCCATGAACACGTCCGGCTGGCGGTGGCGGGCAAAGGCGCGGAACAGCGGATGGACGACCCGTCCGCCGATCAGGTAGATCAGGGCGATCGCCACGGCCGCCTTGCCCATCGCCAGCAGCGCCAGCACAGTCACGCTGTCGCCGGGCGCATGGCCGCCGAGGGCGCCGATCAGGATCAGGATCGGCACCACGGCCAGGTCCTGCAGCATCAGCACCGCGAAGGCGGCCTGGCCCAGCGGCGTGCCGGTGGTCTGGCGCTCGCTCAGCAACTGCATCACGACCGCGGTGGAGGACAGCGACAGCACCAGGCCGAGCACCAGCGACGTCTCGATGCGTTGGCCCAGCAGCAGGAACACGGCGCCGCCCAGCAGCAGGGCGCACAGCAGGACCTGGGACGTGCCGGCGCCGAACACCCAGCGCCGCATCGCCCACAGGCGCGCCGCTGACAGCTCCAGGCCGATCATGAACATCAGGAACAGCACCCCGAGTTCGGCCAGCATGGCGACGTCCTCGTTGTTGGGGAAGGTGAACCAGGCCAGCCAGGGCAGGTCCTGGGCCAGGCGGCCCAGGCCGAAGGGCCCGAACAGGGCGCCGACCGCCAGGAAGCCCAGCACCTGGTTGATGCGCAGGCGCTGTAATAGCGGGATCAGGATGCCGGCGAGACTGAGGAACAGCAGGATTTCCCGCAGAAAGGGAAAGGGGTGTTGCTCTTGCACGGAATACGGCCTTTCACGAAGACGATCCGGGACATTGTATAACGCGTGTTCATGTTGCCGGCAAAACCATTACTTGCCACTTTGCCAGCATTCTTCGTACACTGCGTCATCTATTCCGATCATTCGACCATGGCATCCAGACTCGAACGCAAATGGTGGTTTGCCGCCCCGGTGGCGGTGGTGGCGGTACTGCTGACCCAGTATGTAATGAATGCCGCCGGGATTGCCCACCCCTACAATTTTTCCCAATGGCTGCTGTACTTCCTGTGCTTCGCAGGCTTGCAGCGCGGCTTTTCGTTTGCCGGCTGGCTGCTCGTGCTGTGCCTGTCGCCGGCGAGCGAAGTGCGGGAACGCACAAGGTAAGCGAACATGCCTTATCCGGACTACGAATCGAGCGCGGAAGCGGAAGTATCGAAGGCATTGCGCCACGACGCCTTGAAAGCCCGTTTGCATCGCAGGAGGCCCTCGAAGGCGCTGATCGCAGCTGCGGCGGCGGGTGCGCTGCTGCCCAGGTGGCTTGACCTGCCTCCCGTTTCCGCAAGTATCGTGAGCGGGCTGCTGGCGGCGGCGATATTCATGCTTTTCGAGCGGCTGATCAGGCGGCAACGATGAAATTCGACGCCATGGCCGAAAAACCGTCCAGCCTGCTTTTCCTCCCCGGCGCCCTCGGCCGCACCGAATTCTGGCACCCCGTCGCGGATCTGCTGACGCATCCGGCGCAAAAGCGGCACCTGGGCTGGCCCGGCTTCGGCGGCGTACCGCCGGATCCGGCCGTCCACGGCATCGACGACCTCGTCACCAGGGTACTCGGGCACATCGACCGGCCCAGCGCCCTGATCGCGCAATCGATGGGTGGCGTGGTCGCCATGCTTGCCGCGCTGCGCAGGCCGGAACTGATCACCCACCTGGTGCTGTCGGTGACCTCGGGCGGAATGCGCATGGACGAGCTCGGGGCACAGGACTGGCGCCCGGCGACCCGGGCCGCGCATCCCGGTCTGCCGGACTGGTTCGCCGGCTACCACGAGGATCTGACGCCGAAACTGCCGGCGCTGCGGATTCCTACCCTGCTGCTGTGGGGCGACGCCGACCCGATCAGCCCCGTCCGGGCCGGCGAGCGCCTGGCGTCCGTGTTGCCGCTGGCGGAGCTGCACGTCATTCCGGGCGGCGAACACGATGTCGCCGCCACCCATGCGGGCGTGGTCGCGCCCCTCATCAACCGACACCTGTCGAGGTAAACATGGCGCTGGCCCGGATCGTCTTCGCTCTCCTGATCGCCGTGACGCAAGCGGCAAGCGCCAGCGGCGACGGCAAGCAGGACAGGGAAGTCCTTGTCGTTCAACTGCGGGAAGACAGCTTCCTGGGATCGCCGGACGGGCCTTCCGCGCCGCCGCATTACTCGAAGAAGCTGGAATCGATGGAAGGCGTCATCGGCAACGGCATCTATTCCTCGCCCTACCAGGGCTGGCAGATCCGTATCCCGAAAGTGGCGGACAATCCGCGCGTCCATGTCCACCAGGCGCTCATCGCGCGCAGGCCGGACGGCACCGTCATCACGAGCCATGTGCTGTTCCTGCCGGATGGCGGCTTCGGGGCGCAGGCGGTCGTGGTGACGCGCCTGCGGGACGACAGGCCCAAGAGCCGCACCGAGATCCTCGCCCGGTTCGCCCCGGGGAGCGCCGCCGAATTCGCCCAGTACGAGAAACAGGGCGTGAGCTTCAAGGCGGTCGACACCCCGCTGGGACAGGCGCTCCAGCGAACGGTCAGGAACCGTGCCTTTTCATGGCACTTTCCGTATCGCGTCATGATGGATACGGCGCAGGCCAAGGGCAGCCTCGGCGTGTCGCGCTACGTGGTGACAGGCGACTTCCTGTGCGAGTTCAGCATCATCGTCGATGGCGCCGCGGCGCCGACATTCGAGGCGCTGCAGGCGCTCGCCGAACGCGAGCTGGACGCGTTGACCGGCGGGATGCTGAAAACGCCTCAGTAGCTGACGGTCAGCTTCATGTTGAAGGGCACCACGCCGCCGCAGGGCTGGCCGCCGCATTTGCCGGGCGTGTACCCGAGCAGGCCGGCGGCGGTGCCGATCGCACGCTTGACCTCCGGATCGAGGGAGCCCATGGTGGTGACGGTCGTGACCTTGCCGTCCGCATCCACCGCCACGTACAACAGCACATCGTCGTTCAGCCGGAGGCGGCCGGCCAGCTTCGACAGCCCGGCATACAGGTCCTGCGCGCCCCTGAGCGGGTAGGGCGGATCGTCGCCCACCTCCAGCGCCGGATAGTAGGAGCGCACGAAGCGCTGCTGGTCCGGCGTCAGTTCGGCGAAACCCCGGTCCAGCGGCAGCGGTCCATGCGCCACCTTGTCCGGGATATGCGAGCCGACAGGGGCATTGCTGGATGACAGGGAATAGTTGGCGGAGGTCGTGGCACGCGACGGCAGTTCCGGCTTCACGTCGACCCTCAGGCCGTTTTCGAAGCGCACCTCGGCGCGGCGGCCGCTGCCGGCGAAGGTCATCGTGCCCTTGCCGTGGCGCCGGCCGTTCTTCCATTCGCCCTCGTAGGCGCCGCCGAGCATGTAGCTCATCTTGCCGGTGCCGTCGGGCTTGCCGTCCTTCCATTCGCCCTGGTAGCGGTCGCCCTTCGGGAACAGGCCCTCGGCAACGCCGGTGCGATGGCCCATGCGGACCTCGCCCTCGTACTGCATGCCGTCGGCATCCTTGAAATAGCCCTTGCCGTCGGGGACGCCATTGGTGACGGTGCCGATGTAGGTGCCGCCGTCGGGCATCTTGAGCTGGACTTCGCCCGGCGCCATTGCCGGCGCGGACACCGCCTGGGCCCAGGCGTTGGTGGAACTGCCCAGGGCCAGGCCGAGGGCGAGCAGGAAAGCGGCAGACTGCACGGATGGGCTCCTTGATTCAATAGGGATTCAATAGCTTCAGAGGGTTCAGAGCAGGGTGCGCAGGTGCAGGTTGAACGGCACGACGCCCGCGCAGGGCTGACCGCCGCATTGCGCCGGCTTGTACTTGATCAGGCCGGCGCCGGCCGCGATCAGGTCCCTGAGCTTGGGATCCATGGTGGTCATGGTGGTCACCGAGGTCACATTGGCCTCCGCGTCCACCGCCACGTAGACGAGGATGTCCTCCATCAGTTCCATACGGCGGATCATCTGCACCAGCAGCTTGTACAGCTCCTTCCCGCCCTTCAGCGGATAAGGCGGCTGGTCGCCGGCATCCAGCGCCGGATAGGTGGAGCGGACCAGGCGCTGCTGGTCGGGCGTCAGCTCGTCGAAGCCCCGGTCCAGCGGCAGGGTCGAGTAGACCACCTTGTTGCGGATGTGCGAACCGGTCGGCTCGTCGCCCGACAACAGCCAGAACCTGGCGGAGGCCGTGGCGGCGGACACACGCTCCGCATCCACGTCGACCCTCTGGTCGTCCACGAAGCGGACTTCGGCGCGGCGCTCGCTGCCGGCAAAGGTCATGACGCCCTTGCCGTTCCGCTTGCCGTTCTTCCATTCGCCTTCGTACGAGCCGCCCAGCATATAGCTCATCGTGCCGATGCCGTCGGGCTTGCCGTTCTTCCACTCGCCCTGGTACATATCGCCATTCGAGAAACGGGCCTTGGCGATGCCATTGATGATGGGGCCGTTGTAGCTGCCGCGGGCGGGCATCCTGAGCTGGATTTCGGGCTGGTTCGGCGTGTTCGACGCCGCGAGAGCGGCGCCGCACGGCATCGCAAGCCCCAGCAGGGCGGACAGGAAAACTGCGGACCTCATGGACGGGCTCCTTACGAGTTCGGATGCATTAATTTTCAATTAACTTGTTACTTCCAGTCAATAAAAAAATTGCAACGTAGTAAAGCCGCGTCCTTACAGCCGGCATCGGGATCAGGAGGCCTGGACCGCCTCCGGTGGCGTCACTTCCATCTGGCGATGTTCGCCGGCCAGAGGCTGGCGGGTTTCCATCGACCTGATCAGCTCCTCCATCTCCGGATCGCCCTGCCGGCGCAGCTCGAGGTAGCGGGCCAGCGCATTGTCCAGCGCCGGCAGCAGGATGCCGCGTTCGCTGGTCATTGCCGTGTAGGCCGGGCGGGCAGCGACGAAGCCGCAGTCCGCGGACGGCTTCGCTTCCAGGCGGCTGGCGTCCACGCCGGCGGCCAGGGCCGCCTTCGCGGCCAGTTCGGCCCAGGTGACGCCGCCGGCGTTGGCCAGGTGCCAGATTCCGGCCTCGAAGTCGATGGCGAGATCCAGGCAGGCGTGCACCAGGTCCGGCACATAGGTCGGCGAGACCGTCATGTCGCTGGCGGCCGTGAAGGCCTCGCCGCGCTCGAGCGCCTGCAGGGCCAGGGTGACGAAGTTGTGCCGGTCCCAGGGGCCGAAGAAGGCGGAGGTGCGTACCACCAGGGCGCCGGGATGCTTGTCCAGCACGCGCTGTTCGGCCTCGGCCTTGCTGCGGCCGTACACGTTCAGCGGCGACACCGTACTGCTCTCGGCATAGGGGGCGTCCTGGCGGCCGTCGAACACCAGGTCGCTGGAGAAGGTGGTCAGGTGGACGCCGTGGCGGGCGCAGGCGGCGGCCAGGATCGCCGGACCGATCGCGTTCTCGCGCATGCAGCGCTCGACGTCGTTCTCGGCCTCGTCGACGCGCACATAGCCGGCGGTATTGATCACCGCCCACGGCCGGTGATGGGCCAGCGCGCGCTCGACCGAGTCGGGGTCGGTGATGTCCATGTCCTGGCGCGACAGCAGGCGGAAGGCCAGGTGGCGCTTGCGGCAGAGATGGGCGAAGGCGCGCCCCAGGGTGCCGCTGGCGCCGGTGATCAGGATCGGGCGGCTGCCTTTTCCGACCAGGGTATGGCCGTCGGCCGTGATCGAGGTGACGGCGGCCGGGGTCGCCACCGGCGGGCACAGGAAGCGGCCTGCACGGCGCCACCAGCCCTGGCCGCGCAGCACCGGGTGCGACAGCGGCTGGCCCGACGCCAGTTCGCGCATCATGCGCGCCAGCGCGGTCGGGCGCGGCTCGGGCGAACGGACGTCGAAGGGACCGGGCTCGTAATAGCCGCGGTTCTGCGTGACCAGGCTGTTCCAGTCGAAGGAGCCGAGCAGGGACCAGACCGTCACGGCGCGCAGGTCGACGCCGTTGTTGCGGACCTCCTTGGCCGCTTCCCAGATCTCCAGCAGCCAGCGCAGCTGGTCCTCGCGGTTGGCGTCGATGTGGGCTTCGGTGACGGCCAGCGGGATGCGGTAGCGGTCCCACACTTCGGCCAGCAGCGGGGCGATGCCGGCGGTCGGCGTCGCCAGCGCGCGCGAGGCTTCGATGTCGGCGCAGGGGATGCCGTCGGCGGTGCCGCGGTGGTGCTGCGGGTAGCGCTCGGGGCGGTGATCCAGCCAGCGCTCGCTGGTGACGTAGTAGTTGACGCCGATGAGGTCGGGCGGGCAGGGATTCTCGCGGAACCACAGGAAATCCTCGGCCGGGATGCCGGTCCGCAGCAGATAGTTCCACAGGGCGTGGTCGGGGCCGACCATGCCGCACAGCAGGTCCCAGGCCAGCCAGCGGCGTTCGTTGTAGAACTCGGCCACGTGGGCCAGCTCCGGCGTGCTGTAGGTCTTGCCGAGGTCGTCCGTCTGGACCAGTTTGGCGTTCGGGTTGACGGCGCGGATCGCGCGCATCGACAGCACCACCGCGCGGCACTGGACCAGCAGGGCCTGGATGAAAGTGCGGTCGTCGCGGCCGTGCGGATACCAGACGCCGTAGAGGCCGGCGAAGCGGGCGGTGGTGCAGGGTTCGTTGACCGGGGTGTAGTACTCCAGCCAGGGGTAGCGCGCGGCCACGGCACCGGCATATTCGGCGAGCTGCTCGGCAAAGGCCGGGTCGACCAGGCTGGTATGGCGCGGGCCGCTGCCGTGGTGGACCAGGCCGGCGATCGGGGTGATGCCGGCTTCGCGCAGGGCGTTCAGGCGCTCGTCCGGCCAGCTCCAGTCGGCATGGGCGATGCCGTCCGGGGCGGTACGCTCCCAGATGATGGGATAGCGGATCGCACGGATGCCGAGGGAGGCGAAACGCTCGATGTCGGCCGGACGGGTGGCGTGGCCGTTGCGATCGAGCTGGTGGAAATAGTCATCGCGGACGCGATTGACGGTACATTCGAGACCGCCCCAGAGGGCCAAAGGGCGGTTGTGCTGGCTGTTCGTGCTCTTCGTAGAATCCATAAATCACCAATCTATTAGTTTTATTGCAACAAAAAATTCATGGAACTCCCTTCCGGTCCAGGATGTCAGGGGTATCGGTAAGCTGGCGGTTGACAGCGGTGCGGCAACCTGTAACCATGCCATCATGAATTTTTCGAATACACATTTCATTCTCGTTTCCTGGTGGCGCCGCTAAGCGCGCGCGGCCAGAGAGTTGAATGTGAATCAATGAACGCCGCCTCGATTCAAGGTGGCGTTGTCAATGGCGCGGCAGGATCGGGGCAAGGATAAAAAGGAACCCCGATGAGTCAGCAAACCCCCACCGCTACCAGCTCTGTCATCCTGACCGGCGACCGTCCCACTGGGCCGCTGCATCTCGGCCACTTCGTCGGCAGCCTGCGCAATCGCGTCACTTACCAGGATCAATATCGCCAATTCATCATGCTCGCGGACGCCCAGGCGCTCACGGACAACATGGATGACATAGGTAAGGTACACCGGAACGTGATCGAGGTGGCGCTCGATTACCTTGCCGTAGGGATCGATCCGGCCAAGTCGACCATCCTGATCCAGTCCCAGATTCCGGAACTGGCCGAGCTGACCTTCTATTACCTGAACCTGGTCACCGTCGCCCGCCTCGAGCGCAACCCGACCGTCAAGGCCGAAATCGTGCAGCGCGGCTTCGAGCGCGACATCCCGGCCGGCTTCCTGACCTACCCGGCCAGCCAGGCCGCCGACATCACCGCCTTCAAGGCCGGCATCGTACCGGTCGGCGACGACCAGATCCCGATGATCGAGCAGTGCAACGAGATCGTGCGCAAGTTCAACCGCACCTACGGCCAGGACAAGGACATCCTGGTCGAGTGCAAGGCGATCGTGCCGGAAGTCGGCCGCCTGCCGGGCACCGACGGCCGCGCCAAGATGAGCAAGTCACTGGGCAACACCATCAACCTGGGCGCCAGCGCCGACGAGATCCGCGCCGCCGTCAAGCAGGTCTACACCGACCCGCTGCACCTCAAGGTGTCGGACCCGGGCCACCTGGAGGGCAACGTCGCCTTCATCTACCTGGACGCCTTCGACACGGACAAGGAAGGCCTGGCCGAGATGAAGGCCCATTACACCCGCGGCGGCCTGGGCGACTCGATCGTCAAGAAGCGTCTCGAAGGCATCCTGCAGGAGATGCTGGCGCCGATCCGCGCCCGCCGCGAGGAATTCGCCAAGGACAAGGGCCAGGTCATGCAGATCCTGAAGGACGGCACCTTCAAGGCGCGCGAAGTGGCGGCGCAGACCATGGACGAGGTGCGCAAGGCGCTGGGCTTGTCCTATTTCTGATTCCCGCCGGTAGCGCCATCCGCTACCCCGGGTAGCGCGCGGCGGCTGCCGCGGATTCGGGTCTGGTGCGCGTTCTTCGAAAATGGCAAGCTGCGAGGGTTGCCATCCTTAAAAGAGAACTCCGCCATGAACAAAGGCCTGCGCCTGACCGAAACCTGGATGCACCGTGCCCTGTGGCTGGTGGCCGTCATCTTTGCCGGCTTCCTGATCGGCCTCGGCGGCAAGCTGATCGACAACCTGGGCGGGCTCGACCCGGCGCCGACCGCGCAGGCCATGCTGGAGCCGGCCGCGGCGGCGCAGATCAGGACGGAAATCGACCGTGCGGCCAAAGTGCGCGAGGAAGCCGGGCGCGCGCTCGACCAGGCCGAGCAGAAGCATGAGGTCGCCCAAGCCAACACGCGCAGCGCGCGCGAGACTTTCCACAACTGGCTCGCCACCCGCCATGCCACCGTGCGGCCGGACCAGGATGCCGAGCTGATAGCACGTACCCGCGCGCTGGACGGCCTGGCGCAGGACGAACGGACGGCGCTGGCCGCGGTGGAAGCCCAGCGCCAGGTCCGGCTGGATGCGGCCCAGGCCGAGCAGAAGGCGCGGCAAGATTATGCGGCGCTGCTGGAACCGGCCGAGAAGCAGGCCGAGCAGGCCGCGCGCCGCGCCGAGCTGCACGTCTTCCTGTACCGCCTGGCGCTGACCCTGCCGCTGCTGCTGCTTGCCGGCTGGCTATTCCGGCACAAGCGCAACAGCACCTACTGGCCCTTCGCCTGGGGCTTCATCTTCTTTGCCCTGTTCGCCTTCTTCTTCGAGCTGGTGCCCTACCTGCCCAGCTATGGCGGCTATGTGCGCTACATCGTCGGCATCCTGCTGACGGTAGTCTGCGGCCGCTACGCGATCCGCTGGCTGCAGGCCTACCTGGCGCGCCAGAGGGCGATCGAGGCCATGCCGGAACAGCAGCGCAAGACCGGCATGCGCTACGACCTCGTGATGGGGCGCATCGGCAAGGGCCTGTGCCCGTCCTGCGAGCGGCCCGCCAACTACAAGGACGAGACCCTGGCGCATTGCCCGCATTGCGGCTTCCGGTTGTTCGACCGCTGCCCGGTGTGCACGGTGCGCAAGAATGCCTTGATGCGCTTCTGCTTTTCCTGCGGAACGCCGGCGAATACCAGCCTGGCCGATTGAGTTCAGCCGCCGTTGAACTGGCGTCCGTCGATCGGGATGTCGAGGGTGAAGGTGGTGCCGGCCTGTTCCGAACTGTCGAGCACCACGGTGCCGCCGTGGCGCTTGGCGACTTCCTGGACGAAGGGCAGGCCGATGCCCCAGCCGATCTTGTCGGACTGTTCGCCGCGGTTCAGGTATTCGAAGATGTCCTTGCGCCTGTCGTCGGGGATCGGGTTGCCGCAGTTGTGGACCGAGATGACGACGCGGCCGTGGGTCTGGGCGACCTTCACGCTCACTGCCTTTCCGTCGCCGTACTTGGCCGCGTTCAGGGCCAGGTTTTCGAGGGCGCGCCGCAGCGCGCTTTCGTTCCACCAGCCGGTCACGGCTTCGCCGCTCACCTCGCAGTGCGCCGAAGTCGTGTCGTTGACGTGTTCGCCCACCTTCCGCGCCAGCGCCAGGGCATCCACCTGGGCCAGGGGCAGGGCGGCGGTGTGGGGCGCCGGCTGGACGATGGCGTCGAGCTGCTCCTGGATCATCGTTTCCAGGCGTAGGCCGTTGTCCAGGATCTTCCGGGCGATCTTGTCCGACTGGCCCGGACTGGTCGCCAGCAGCAGTTCCGCGCCGGAGACGATGACGGACAGCGGGCTGCGCATGTCGTGCGTGAGCGAGGCGGCGACCCGTTCGCGGAAGGTCCGCTGCAGGGCCGTGAATTCTTCGATGGCGTCGCGGATCGCCTGGTCGAAGGAGGAGCGGATGATGCGGGCTTCCTCGCCGCTGAACTTGATGCCGTGCTGTTCGGCGACCTCGAACAGGACGTCGCGCAGCAGCTGGTATTCGTGGACGATCTCGACGGCCTTGTATTCGGTCGTGCGCGCCCGCTCGCTGCCGTGTCCGGTGGCGGCGGTCGAATCGCTGGCCCCGTTTGCGCGCTCGAATCCCGGGCTGAGCGCTTCCGCGATGTTCCCGTAGAACAAGGGGAGGGTATCCAGCAGCACGGGATGGCTGACTTCATCCGCGCCGAGGATCAGGCTGCGCACACGTTTTTCCCATTCGGCAAAAACATCGTCGCGGATGGCCAGGACTTTCCTGGATTGCTCGGATAAGTTCTTGGTGCTGGACTGTTGATTGGTCGAAAGCATCATCAAAAAGGGCCGGACCGGTGCGCGCTGCGCGTCCCGGCCCGGCGTCGTCGTTAGCCCTGCAGATCGGCCGGCACCTTGCCGCCGTTCTGCGCCAGCTTGGTCATGACCTGCTTGTGCAGCCAGATGTTCATGGTGGCCGAGTCGTTGGTGTCGCCGGTGTAGTTCAGCTCGGCCGCCAGTTCCTTGCGCGCCTGCAGGCTGCTGTCCAGGTTCAGCAGCTTCAGCAGATCGACGATCGAGGTGCGCCAGTTCAGCTGCTGGCCCGACTGCTTCTGCATGTTGGTCAGGATCTCCTCGACGTCCACCTGCTGGTCCAGGGTGGAAGCCGGAGCGGCTGCGGCCCCGGTGGTGCCGGTGGTCTGCGCCGGCGCGGCCTGTGGCTGCTGGGCCGGCGCCTGCTGGGCCGGCGGCGGCACGTTCTGCTGGCCGCCGGGGGCGCCGGCCTGGGTGGCTGCCGGATGGTGGGACGGGAAGATCTTGTGGAAGATGTCGCCTAGGATACCCATGTAATTCTCCTTTGTTTAATGACGTTGCATGCCTTGCGCCATATGGCCCAGCGCGATCGCCAGCGCGGCGCCGCCCAGGGCTTTTACCAGGGTCGGATGTTGCGAATAGAAATTGCCCATCTGGTCGACGATGCCTGGATTCTGCTGTTCCGCGTGGGCGGCGATTTCCTGCACCTGCTGGGGCGAGAGCTGGGAAGCCTGTTCCGGCGTCACGCTGGTCTGGCCGCCGCCGAGGATATTGCCGAGCGCGCCGCCGGCCACCGACGACAGCAGGGACGGGCCGACGCTGGAGAGCAACTGGTTCAGCATGCCGGCGCGCTGGTCCGGGTTGCTGTTGCCGAACAGCTGGCCGACCATTTGCGGGAAGGGCGGCGTCTGGTCCGAGCGCAGCGCCTGGGTCACGCCGCGCGCCACCTCTTCCTGCGGCGCCTGTTGCGCGACGCGGTCGAAGTCGTCCTCGGCCTGCGCATGGTTGGCGTTGGCGCCGCCGCCCAGGTATTGCTGCAGCAGGTTGCCTAGATCGAATCCCATGATTTCCTCCGGTGTTGAGACAGTCGAAAATGGAGGGTAGGCGCTTCGGCCGGATTTCTCCGTACGTTCATTAACGGACAGTGCGGACAGCCCGGACAAACCGGGGCTTTCGCCAGGAGGGGCATGCTCTCTATAATTGTGTAATTACAACAGCAAGATAGACCAAGAGATCATGCGCTTCAGCACAACCCTGGCGGCCATCGTGGCCATCGCCGCCGCCTTCGCCGGCATGCCGCCTGCCGCCCAGGCGGCGTCCGTCGCCCAGGCCGGCAGCGCGGCCATCCGGGCCGGCGAACACCAGACCGTCGTCAACGGCGTGCGCCTGTGGTACAAGGTCGCCGGCCAGGGGAGCGCTGCGCCGCTGCTGTTCCTGCACGGCGGCCCCGGCTACAACAGCTACAGCTTCGAGGTCCAGGCCGGCAAGGCCCTGGAAGGGAAGCTCAGGATCATCTACCTGGACCAGCGCGGTAGCGGCCGTTCCGAGCGTCCCTGGACCGGCGCCTATTCCCTGCCGATCATGGTCGAGGACATCGAAGCCCTGCGCAAGCAGCTCGGCGTGCCGAAGCTGGCGCTGATGGGCCATTCCTTCGGCGGCGCCCTGGCGCTCGAGTACGCCGCCGCCTATCCCCAGCACGTCGACAGGCTGGTGCTGGTCAGCGCGGCGTCGAGCATTCCCGACGCCTGCGCCGCCCGCGTCGCCTTCCTGACGCAGCGCTATCCGGCCGACCTGCGGAAGGCGCGCGCCGCCGCCGCCGAACGCAAGGAAGCGCCGGACGAGTGCTTCTTCGCCTTCAACTCGGTGGCCGACGATATCCGCGAGCGCGTCAACGACGAGACCATGTTCCCGGATATGAAACGGGTGGCCGAGCAGCGCGACGTCGATGCGAAGAGCGGCCTGCGCAATACCGGCGAACTGGGCGGCGCCCTGTGGAACAGCGGCTTCCTGTCCTACCGCTTCACCCGCTTCGACCGCCTGACCATGCCGGTGCTGGTATTGGCAGGCGAAGAGGATCATGCGATCGGCCTGCCGGCCCAGCGCTCGCTCGCCAAGGCGTTGCCGAAGGCGAAGCTGGTCGAGTACGCCGGCGCCGGCCACTTTCCCTATCTGGACGTGTCGCAGCGTTTCAACAACGACGTGGTGGGCTTCCTGAAGTCCGCCAACTAAGGCCCTTTCCGTATGGACACCATGAGCGGCGGGGCGTAAGCTGCCGTTCATGACGCCCTATCTGCCCATCCTCCTGTTCGCCGCGCTGTATGCGGGCGCGACCCTTGCCTGGCGCCTGCCGCCGGTGGTCGGCGCCGCCTATCTGGCGCTGAGCGTGGTCTGTTTCTTCAGCTATGCGCTGGACAAGTCGGCGGCGCGGCGCGGCGAGCGGCGCACCCCGGAAAGCAGGCTGCTGGTGCTGGGCCTGCTGGGCGGCTGGCCCGGCGCCCTGGTGGCCCAGCAATGGCTGCGGCACAAGACGGTCAAGCAGCCCTTCCGCCGGATGTTCTGGGGCACGGTGGCGCTCAACCTGGCGGGTTTCCTGGTCTTGTCGGCACGCGGATAGGAGAACGAAGCATGTGGCGCTACCCGAAAGTCCTGGCGCATCGCGGCGGCGGTACCCTGGCGCCGGAAAACACCTTCGCCGGCCTGAGACGCGGCATGCGCGCAGGCTTTCGCGCCATCGAATACGACGTCATGCTGGCGCGCGACGGCGTGCCCATCGTGATGCACGACCCCTGGCTGGGCCGCACCGTCGCCGGCTCCGGCAAGATCTGCGACTACGACGCGCTGGAACTGGCCGGCATGGACGCCGGTGCCTGGTTCGGCCGCGCCTACGAGGGCGAGCCGGTGCCGCTGTTCGTCGAGTTCGCGCAATACTGCAAGGTCCACGGCGTGTGGATGAACATCGAGATCAAGCCGGTGCCGGGCCACGACACCGAGACCGGCGCCACGGTCGCGCGCATGGCCGCCGCCCTGTTCGCCGAAGAGCTGGCGGCCGGACAGCTGGAACGGGCGCCGCTGCTGTCCTCGTTCAGCCAGGCGGCGCTGGAAGCCGCGCGCGAGGCGGCGCCCCGCCTGCCGCGTGCCTGCCTGATGGATGCGCTGCCGCCCGACTGGGAGCGCCGCGCCGGCGCGGTGGATGCCGTCGCCGTCCACGTCAACCACCGCCACCTTGCTCCGGGGCAGGCGGCGGAGATCAAGGCGGCCGGTTTCGGGCTGTTCTGCTACACCGTCAACGACCCGGGGCGGGCTCGGGAATTGCTGGGCTGGGGTGTGGACGCCTTTTGTACCGATCGGATCGATCTGATTGGGGCGGAGTTTGCGGCAAGCTGGAACGACCTCCCGCGACCTTGAATCCGTCGTTCCATCGTTGCTGTTGCAATTAGTGCAATCCCACCATTCGCTGCCTGCAATTCCTTCCAACAGCTACGCTATAATCATTTTCTTTATATAGCATGCTGCCCTCACACGCCCCTACGACATGAAATCCACCGAAATACGCGAAAAGTTTCTCAAGTTCTTTGAGTCCAAAGGCCACACGATCGTCCGCTCCAGCCCGCTCGTGCCGGGCAACGACCCGACGATGTTGTTGACCAACAGCGGCATGGTGCAGTTCAAGGACGTGTTCCTGGGCCTGGATAGCCGTCCGTACAAGCGCGCCACCACCGTGCAGCGCTGCGTGCGCGCCGGCGGCAAGCACAACGACCTGGAAAACGTCGGCTATACCGCGCGCCACCACACTTTCTTCGAGATGCTGGGTAACTTCAGCTTCGGCGACTACTTCAAGCGCGACGCCATCAACTTCGCCTGGGAACTGCTGACCAAGGTCTACGCGCTCCCTAGCGAGAAGCTGACCATCACCGTCTACTTCGAAGACGACGAAGCCTACGACATCTGGGCCAACGAGATCGGCGTGCCGAAAGAGCGCATCATCCGCATCGGCGACAACAAGGGCGCCCGCTACGCCTCCGACAACTTCTGGCAGATGGCCGACACCGGCCCCTGCGGCCCCTGCACCGAGATCTTCTACGACCACGGCGCCGACATCTGGGGCGGTCCTCCCGGATCAAAGGAAGAAGACGGCGACCGCTTCATCGAGATCTGGAACCTGGTGTTCATGCAGTTCAACCGCGACGAACAGGGCGTCCTGACTCCGCTGCCGAAGCCGTCGATCGACACCGGCATGGGCCTGGAGCGCCTGGCCGCCGTGCTGCAGCACGTGCACTCGAACTACGAGATCGACCTGTTTCAGCACCTGATCAAGGCCGCCGCCCGCGAAACCGGCGCTACCGACCTGGCGAACAACTCGCTCAAGGTCATCGCCGACCACATCCGCGCATCGAGTTTCCTGATCGTCGACGGCATCATCCCGAGCAGCGAAGGCCACGGCTACGTCCTGCGCCGCATCATCCGCCGCGCGCTGCGCCACGGCTACAAGCTGGGCCAGACGAAACCCTTCTTCTACAAGCTGGTCGAAGACCTCGACATCGAGATGGGCGACGCCTATCCGGAACTGCGCGACGCCAAGGCGCGCGTCATGCAGGTGCTGAAGGCCGAGGAAGAGCGTTTCGGCGAGACCCTGGAAAACGGCATGAAGATCCTGGAAGCGCAACTGGCCAGGGATCCGCGGAACCTGGACGGCGCCACCGCCTTCACCCTGTACGACACCTACGGCTTCCCGCTGGACCTGACCGCCGACATCTGCCGCGAGCGCAACGTGACGCTGGACGAGGCAGGCTTCGCCGCCGCCATGGAACAGCAGAAGAAGACCGCCCGCGCCGCCGGCAAGTTCAAGATGGCCGCCAACGTCGAGTACTCGGGCGAGAAGAACAAGTTCGTCGGCTACGAAATGCTGGTCCACAATACCCACGTGGTAGCGCTGTACGCCGACGGCGTCTCGGTGCAGGAGTTGAAGGCCGGCCAGGAAGGCATCGTGGTGCTGGACACTACCCCGTTCTACGCCGAATCCGGCGGCCAGGTGGGCGACAAGGGCGTCATCAAATCCTCGGACGGCCTGTTCGAAGTCGAGGACACCCTGAAGATCCAGGCCGACGTGTTCGGTCACCACGGCGTGCTGCGCTCCGGTTCCCTGAAGGTGGGTAACACGGTCGACGCGCAAGTGGACGAAGCCAAGCGCGCGCGCACCATCCGCAACCACTCGGCCACCCACCTGATGCACAAGGCCCTGCGCGAAGTGCTGGGTTCCCACGTCCAGCAGAAGGGCTCGCTGGTCGATCCGGACAAGACCCGCTTCGACTTCGCCCACAACGCTCCCTTGAGCGCGGAAGAAATCGCCAGGGTCGAGCAGATCGTCAACGCCGAGATCCTGCAGAACCATTCGACGAAAGCCCAGCACATGTCGATGGACGACGCCATCAAGCACGGCGCGATGGCCCTGTTCGGCGAGAAGTACGGCGATACCGTGCGCGTGCTGGACATCGGTTCCTCGAAAGAGCTGTGCGGCGGCGTGCACGTCACCCGCACCGGCGACATCGGCCTGTTCAAGATCGTCTCGGAAGGCGGCGTCGCTGCCGGCATCCGCCGCGTCGAGGCGGTGACGGGCGAGGGCGCACTGGCATGGGTGCAGGCGACCAACCGCAAGCTGCAGGAAGCCGCGGCCAGCCTGAAGACCAGCCCGGACGAACTGCCGTCGCGCATCGGCCAGGTCCAGGACCAGGTCAAGGCGCTGGAGAAGGAAGTCAACGCACTGAAGTCGAAGCTGGCCGCGGGCCAGGGCGATGAGCTGGCCGGCAAGGCCGTCGACGTCAACGGCGTGAAGGTGCTGGCCGCCACCATGGAAGGCGCGGATGTGAACGCACTGCGCGAGACCATGGACAAGCTGAAGGACAAGCTCGGGACCGCCGCCATCGTGCTGGCCTCGGTGCTGGAGGGCAAGGTCAGCCTGATCGCCGGCGTCACCAAGGACGCGACCGCCAAGGTCAAGGCCGGCGAGCTGGTCAACTTCGTCGCCCAGCAGGTGGGCGGCAAGGGCGGCGGCCGTCCGGACATGGCCCAGGCCGGCGGTACCGATGCTGCTGCGCTGCCGCAGGCACTGGCCGGCGTGGCTGGCTGGGTCGGCGAACGCGTATAAGCCAGGGTGGGCACATCGTGCCCACGCGCTCAGCATGAACGGCCGGGAAATTCCGGCCGTTGTCATTTCTGTCAATGTCTTGCCGTTGTCACAACGCAACATGGATACCAAATTTTGATGCGGCGCGTCATAATCCCGCAATTGGAGTACCATGCGGGCATCTGCCCCCTAAAACCGCAGGCAAATGATGAGCGAAACCATACTCGACACCGGCACCATCGAGGTCCAGAAGGACCTGGATGCACGTGGCTTGAACTGCCCTCTGCCGATCCTCAAGGCCAAGAAGGCCCTCGCAGAACTGGCAAGCGGCGAAGTGCTGCGCATCGTCGCGACCGACACCGGCTCGGTCCGCGACTTCCAGGCCTTCGCCAAGCAGACTGGCAATGCATTGCTGGCGCATACCCACATCAACGGCGAATTCACCTTCTGGCTGCGCCGGAAGTAAGCGCGCAAGGACGGCGCGCAGCGCTGCACGGGGCAGGGCAGGGGCAGCCTCGTGTTTTCCATATCCGACTTTTCTATCCGGCAAATCGATTTTCCTCAGAATTAGTGGCATCCTTCTAAGTAAAAAACGCACGATCGTGCTTTAATTCTGTGCTGAAGCAGTTTTGCTCTTATAATTCGGATCATTTTTAGTCAGTCACATTCCATTTTTCAAAGGCCCACTATGAAAGTCCTGGTACCCGTCAAACGCGTGGTCGACTACAACGTCAAGGTCCGCGTCAAGTCCGACGGCAGCGGTGTCGATATCGCCAACGTCAAAAT
>NZ_JBFTMX010000011.1:0-132861 GCF_056397205.1 Massilia sp. 05N420 | reverse complement strand
GGTACGGTGAGCATCGCAGGCCGCCAGATCGACGCGCAGTAGGTTTATCGAATCCTCATCCAAAACTGAAGGTAGGGCTAAAAATTAACAACAACGACTTAGACTCCGTCGTACTCGAGGAAGCACTTGCCGCCCACAGGGTGCGGCAGGCGGCCCAAAAGGAGTTGCCGACCCTGACCAAGGCGGAGCTGGCCGAGCTGCTGTTCGAGCAGGTTGGCCTGAACAAGCGCGAAGCCAAGGACATGGTCGAGACCTTCTTCGACGAAATCCGCAATGCGCTCGAGCGCGGCGAAGCGGTCAAGCTGTCCGGTTTCGGCAACTTCCAGTTGCGCGACAAGCCGCAGCGTCCGGGCCGCAATCCGAAAACCGGGGAAGAAATCCCCATCACTGCGCGTCGCGTTGTGACTTTCCACGCCAGCCAGAAACTCAAGAGCATGGTCGAGGAGGCCAATCCGGCAGGTTCCGGCAACGGGTCGCTGGCGCGCGCAGCCTGAGTAGTAAAGCCAAAGAGCCATGAATGACCGACCGAACAAGATGGAACTGACTGTATTGCCACCGATTCCGGCCAAGCGCTATTTCACGATCGGGGAAGTCAGCGAATTGTGCGGGGTCAAACCGCATGTGCTGCGTTACTGGGAGCAGGAATTTACCCAGCTAAAGCCGGTCAAACGCCGTGGAAACCGCCGCTATTACCAGCACCACGAAGTGCTGTTGATCCGGCGTATCCGCGAGCTGTTGTACGAGCAGGGCTTCACGATCAGCGGCGCCCGCAACCGCCTCGACGGCCGTGGCGCCCAGGTCGAGGAGGCCGAGCTGCTGCCGCCAGTGCCGCCCGAACCACCGGTGCCGACCATCGCCCCGGAGCTGCTGCGCGAGGAATTGCACAGCATCCTCGCCATCCTGAAGCACGGGGCGCCGGCAGCCTGAACCGGGATCGTCAGGTATCGGGCTCAAGTATTCGTGCTCCTGTTGTTCTGCACCTAGGAGGTGCTAGAATGTCACTTGCTTATTTTGCTGACTCAAACGCTTGCCGTTGCAGGCGCGGATGTCGGCGTCGGCTCTTTCCTGCCTCAGGAAAAATCTAAGGGAAGACAATGATACGCGTTGCCATTTGTGACGATCACCAGATAGTTCGAGCAGGTTTCAAGCAGATTTTTTCGTCCTCCGGCGATTTCGAAGTCGTCGCCGAGGGTGCGACCGGGCGCGAAGCCCTCGACATCGCACGTCGTGAGATCTGCGACGTGCTGCTATTGGATATTGCGATGCCCGACCAGAGCGGCATCGACATCCTGCGCACCATCCGTCAGGGCCAGCCGAACCTGCCGGTCCTGATCCTGTCGGGTTACCCGGCCCAGCAGTACGCGCTCAACCTGTTCAAGATGGGCGCCAACGGCTACCTGAACAAGGAGTGCGACGCGGACGAGCTCAAGACCGCCGTGCGTACCGTCTACCAGGGCCGCCGTTATGTCAGCTCCCAGGTCGGCGAACTGCTGGCCCAGAGCTTCGACCGCGACCCCAACACGGCCCTGCACACCGAGCTGTCGGACCGCGAATTCCAGGTCTTCCTGCGCCTGGCCAAGGGCGCAACCGTGTCCGATATCGGCAATGCGCTGTCGCTGTCGATCAAGACCGTCTCGACCTACCGCACGCGCATCATGGAAAAGATGGGCCTGCAGTCGAACAGCGACCTGACCTATTACGCCATGAAGAACAACCTGCTCGACTGAAGAGTCGGCTTCAGCAGTACGGAGGGCGGCGCGCCTGCCGCGTCGTCCTCCCGCCACACCTCTCCGCACGCCACCTCTAGCGCGCTGCACAGCAATTTCCCTCAGTCTATAATTCCGCACATCGTCGCTGCGTGAGAGGATCGTTCAAGGATGTATTTCAGTACCGACTCCGCGTTCAAGCCGGGCCGCAGCCTGCCCTTGTACCAGACTCTGCTGTGTGCGGTCTGCGTGCTGATCCTGGTGCTGAACGCCGTCAGCCTGATGCGCAACCTCGACGGCCTGAAGGAGGCCAATACCAGGCAGGCGCAGGCCGACCGCGTGTCCGCCCGGCTGCAGTATGTGAACCTGCTCGTCACCGATGCGGACAGCGGGCTGCGCGGCTATTTCCTGTCCGGTTCCGACACCTATCTCGGCCCGTTGCGCACCGCCGAGCACGAGCTGGACGGCCAGATCGGCGTGCTCAAGGACCTGCTGGCCGACAATCCCTCCCAGCTCAAGAACCTGGCCCAGCTGCAGACCCTGGTGCGGCGCCGCATGGACCTGATGAACCAGGCCCTCGAGGTCTACCGCCACGGCGGCCTGAAGGACATCATCGCGATCGCCCGCACCCAGGAAGACCCGACCCAGATGGATGAGATCCGGCTGCAGGTGGTCATCATGACGGGCGAGCAGAACGAGCTGCTGGCCGCGCGCGGCGCCGCCTTCTACGACCGCTACCAGCGCACGGCCCTGCTGGGGCTGGGCACCAACATCGCCGCCATCGCCGTCCTGCTGCTGTTCTATAACCTGATCCGGCGCGGCTTCCGCCTGCGCCTGCACGCCCAGCACGCCCTGGAGCAGACCAACGACCAGCTCGAATCCCTGGTGGCGTCCCGTACCGAACAACTGTCGGTATTGTCGCGCCACCTGATCAGCGTGTCGGAAGAAGAAAAGGCACGCCTGGCGCGCGAGCTGCACGACGAGATGGGCGCCAACCTGACCGCCATCGGCATGTACCTGTCGACGGTCGGCGAGCAATTGAAGGAGACGCATCCGGAGCAGGCCGCGGCCCTCGGCTTCGCGCGCAAGACCCTGATCGAGACCGTGCAACTGAAGCGGCGCATCGTCGAAGACCTGCGGCCCAGCCTGCTGGACAACCTGGGCCTGGCGGCGGCGTTGCAGAGCTATTGCGAGGATTACGCGCGCGCCACGCGCCTGGACTGCGAAGCCTTGATCGACCCGGAAGCCGACAGCGCCGGGCCGATGCAGGCGATCGCGCTGTTCCGCATCGCCCAGGAATCGCTGAACAATATCGCCAAGTACGCGCAGGCGCGCCACGTGGTCGTGCACCTGGCGCGCGAAGGCGAGGGACTGGCGCTGGAAGTCAGCGACGACGGCGTCGGCATTCCGCCGGATGCGATGCGGCGCACGAAGTCGCACGGCCTGCTGGGCATGCGCGAACGTGCACTTCTGCTGAACGGAACACTGAAGGTGGAACGGGGAGTGAACGGCGTGGGCACCTGCGTACAGGCCTGGGTGCCGCTGGAACCGCCTGGCGCCGAACCGGCGGGAACCGTCTCAGTGGCGGTTCCGGCGCCGGGAGCGCTGGCATTGGGTGGTGGTCAGAGGGATCCGGGGCCGCCTGCGCTCATGCACGCGCCACATCCATCAGCAGACGGTCATACTCGCTCTTAGCGACCTTGTAGCACTCGCCGGCGTAGTCTTCCAGGCCTTGGCGGTTCAGCACGGTGATGTTTCCGCGGCGGTACTGGATCAGGCCTTCGTCCTGCAGCTTGCCGGCGGCGGCGGTGATGCTTTCGCGGCGCACGCCCAGCATGATGGAGATCAGTTCCTGGGTCACTTTCAGCTCGTTGCTGGCCGAACGGTCCAGACGGTCCAGCAGCCAGCGGCACAGTTTCTGTTCGATCGAGCTGTGGCGGCCGCCGACGGCGTTCTGGGCCATCTGGGCGAACAGGGCATTGGTGTAGCGCATCAGCAGCTGGGGCAGGGCGCCGCCCTTGTTGAAGGCGTCGCGCAGGTACTGGGTTTTCAGGCGGTAGCCATAGCCGGCGCTCTGGACCACGGCGCTGCAGGTAGCGCGTTCGCCCATGAACAGCGACACACCGACCGCGCCTTCATGGCCGACCACGGCGATCTCGGTGGTGGCGCCGTCTTCCATCACGTACAGCAGAGAGACGATGGCGGTGGTGGGAAAATAAACGTATTCGAGTTTGCTGCCGAATTCGAACAGTTCCTTGCCAAAGGGCAGCGGAACCAGTTCCAGGTGCTCAAACAGGGTTTCCAGGTCTAGTCTTGGCAGGGCTGCCAGCAACTCATTTTGTTGGGTGCCGCTGTAGCTGACGACCGGACGGGACGCCACTTTGAATTCCTCGGCGGAGGCGGGAATCTGGTTGACCGGCTGGGCCTTCTGGGCGGCAACACCAAGTTGAGCGTTATTCATATTGTCCTCGTTATCTCTGTCTTACATCGGGTACTTCGTGGGGTGCGACTGTTGGATGGGTTTCCTCATCGCGATGTGTGTACTTTATTGCCATAGTCTCTTGCCGAACATAAGACTAGTCGTCGCCCCCATGTAGGTTCTATGCATGATGTTTTGTCAGTCCAGTCCTACTAGAGAGAAACATTCAAAGCAGGATAGTTTTAGCCACCTGGAAATGGCCAAACTGCATTAAAACGTTTTCGCGCTCAGCCGTATAAGCCGATCCGGCAACGATTCGACTCCCCATGAGTTCGTCAGGAACATAGGGCATGGCATCGGCGTTTTCCCTGGTTAACGAAAAATTTATAAGTCGCCAAGCGGGAAGCCCGACTTGTCCTACAGCGGATTTCAAGACAAACCGCATGAGACTCGGTAAAATCGAGGGTTTATGCAAAGCGCCGCGAAGGCGAGACCATGTCCAACGAAACCGCAGCAAGTACGCCTGAAACGGGCGACGATATCGCCGTTACACCCTCGGCCAAAACCGCCGCGCAGATCGCGCGCGAGGTCCAGCGCCGCCGCACCTTCGGCATCATTTCCCACCCCGACGCCGGCAAGACCACGCTCACCGAAAAGCTCCTGCTGTTCTCGGGCGCGATCCAGCTGGCCGGTACCGTCAAGGGCCGCAAGAGCGGCCGTCATGCAACCTCCGACTGGATGGACATCGAGAAGCAGCGTGGCATCTCGGTCGCCTCGTCGGTGATGCAGTTCGAGTTCCGCGATCACGTGATCAACCTGCTCGACACCCCGGGCCACCAGGACTTCTCGGAAGACACCTATCGCGTGCTGACCGCGGTCGACTCGGCCCTGATGGTGATCGACGCCGCCAAGGGCGTGGAAGAGCAGACGATCAAGCTGCTGGATGTTTGCCGCATGCGAGCGACCCCGATCGTCACCTTCATGAACAAGATGGACCGCGAGACCCGCGATCCGCTGGAACTGCTCGACGAGGTCGAGTCGGTGCTGAAGATCGAGTGCGCGCCGGTGACCTGGCCGATCGGCATGGGCAAGAACTTCCGCGGCGTGTATCACCTGCTCAAGGACGAGATCATGCTGTTCAAGGCCGGCGAGGAAAAGGCCGACGGCGACTACGAGATCATCAAGGGCATCGACAACCCGCGCCTGGCCGAGATGTTCCCGATGGAGATCGAGCAGCTGAAGATGGAAGTGGAGCTGGTCCACGGCGCTTCGCACGTGTTCGACCTGGAGCGCTTCCTGTCCGGCGTGCAGACCCCGGTGTTCTTCGGTTCCGCGATCAACAACTTCGGCGTGCGCGAGATCCTGTCGGCGCTGATCGACTGGGCCCCGGCCCCGCGCGAGCGCGACGCCACCGTGCGCGCCGTGAAGCCGGACGAGCAGCCCTTCTCCGGCTTCGTCTTCAAGATCCAGGCGAACATGGACCCGGCCCACCGCGACCGCATCGCCTTCCTGCGCGTCTGCTCGGGACGTTTCGAAAAGGGCATGAAGGTCAAGCACCTGCGGCTGGGCCGCGAAGTGAAACTGTCGTCCGTGGTGACCTTCATGGCCTCCAGCCGCGAACAGGTCGAGGAAGCCTACGCCGGCGACATCATCGGCCTGCCGAACCACGGCAATATGCAGATCGGCGACAGCTTTTCGGAAGGCGAACTGCTGACCTTCACCGGCATCCCTTACTTTGCGCCGGACCTGTTCCGCACCGTGCGTATCCGTAACCCGCTGAAGATGAAGCAGCTGCACAAGGGCCTGCAGCAGCTGGGCGAAGAGGGCGCCGTACAGGTGTTCAAGCCGGTCATGGGCAGTGAGCTGATCCTGGGCGCGGTCGGCGTGCTGCAGTTCGAGGTGGTCGCCAGCCGCCTGCTGAACGAGTATGGCGTCGACGCCGTGTTCGAAGGCTCCAGCATCAGCAGCGCGCGCTGGGTCTCCAGCGACGACAAGAAGGCGCTGGCCGACTTCGAGACCGCGCTGGCGCCGCAGGTGGCCTACGACGCCGCCGGCAACCTGGCCTTCCTGGCCACCTCCGGCGTCAACCTGCGCCTGACCCAGGAGCGCTGGCCGAAGCTGCAGTTCCACGCGACGCGCGAGCACGCGGCGAAGCTGGACTAAGCCGACCATGTATCCCTAGGGTGGGCACTCCGTGTCCACGCGGACGTTTGCGACATGGCGGCGTTTGCGTGGGCACGTGATTCAGGCCACTGGCCTGAATCACCCCACCCTTGGTTTACGGCCGCGGTTTGTGAAGCAGCGCCTCCACCACACTGCCCACCCAACACACCACGAACACCCAGCCGCTGAGCGTCACCGCCCAGGAAGTCGGCTGCGCATCGACCTTCGCCGCAATCGCCGCCGGATCCAGCGGCACCGAACCCGACAGCACTTGGCCGGCCACCGCATTTGCCTCCTCCAGCGCGAAATCGAAATAGACGAAGCCGGCCACCAGGGCCGGTACGGCGAACAGCAGGGCCAGGCGGCGGCGGCTCAAATACCACTGGCCGACACCGGGGAAGACCAGCGCCGACAGCAGGGCGGCGGCGCCTTTCGAACGTTTCATGTGATTCCTTTCCGAATCCGGCTCTTTGAGCCAGCGCAAGTGCCATTGTGCCGGACAGCGTAGATTGCCTCAATGCACGTCTATTTCGTGCTTACCAGAAATGGTTGAGCGACATTGTTCACTGGGAGGAGACCATGACGCTTGCAACTTCTCATCCGGAAGTCCGCTGAGATGCTGTCCCGACTGCGGATCGGCCCCAAGCTGCTGCTGGCGCCCGGCGTTGTACTGGTGCTGCTGGTACTCCTCTCCTGCGGCGCCTATCTCGCGATGCTGCGCCAGAACGATTCCCTCGACACCATCGTCCAGCAGCGCGCCACCCATATGCGGGCGGCCTCGAACCTGGTGGCGTCGGCGCAGAAGGCCCATGCCCAAGCCTACCAGATCCTGACCTGGATCAGCGGCAGCTTTCCGCGTACCCGCGTCGAGCCGCTGGTGGGCGACGTCCGCCAGCAGCATGAGAACATCGGCCGCGGCTTTGCCGGCCTCGCCCGCCTGACGCGGGAGAGCCCGGCGCGCCATCGCGAGGCCGAACTGCGCTATGTCGAGCAGGCCGCCGGCGCCTGGCGCCTGTACGTGGCCGCGGTGGACGACGTGATCGAGATCGCCCGTGAAGACCAGTCGATCAGCGCGAGCGCAATGACCAGGGCGGAGCGCGCCTTCGGCGTGGTGGCCGAGCGCCTGACCGAGCTGGCGCGCCGCGAGCAGGAGCTGTCGGAACAGGCATCGAGCGAGGCGGCGGACGACTTCAGGGCGATCGCGATCCTGATGCCGATCGTGATCGTCCTGTCGATCGCCGCGTCGCTGGCGATCACGATGGCGGTGCRGCGTTCGCTGCTGGGCGAGGTCGGCGCCATCGAAGCGGCCGCCAGCAGCCTGGCCAGCGGCGACCTGACGGTGCGCGCCCGGGTCGACGGCGACGACGAGATCGCCGCCACCTCGCGCGCGCTGGACGACAGCATCCGCAGCCTGAACCTGTCGCTGAGGACGATCCTGGAATCGGCGCGCTCGATCGGCTCGGCTTCGCGCGAGATCGCCCTCGGCCGCGCCGGACTGCCGGCGCGCGCCGGCGTGCGCGCATCGCTGGAACAGACCGCGACCTCGATGCAGGACCTGGCGGCGGCGATGATGGAAACCGCCGACTCGGCGCGCCATGCCAACCGGCTGACCGAAGCGGCAAGCAGCGCGGCCCAGCAGGGCGGCAGCGTGGTGCACCGGCTGGTGGCGACCCTCGAAACCGTGCGCCGCTCCGCCACCCGCCTTGACGAGATTGGCGAGGCGATCGAGATCGCCTGCGGCCAGGCCGGCAGCCTGGCCCTCGGCGCGGCGGTCGAGGCGGCCGAGGGCGGCCCGCAAGCCTGGCGCTTCGCCCAGGCTGCCTGCGAGGTGAGGGCGCTGGCCGGCCGCGCGGTGGCGGACGCCCGCGAGGCGCGCGAACTGGCGCGCGAAGCGATGGCGGCGATCGAGGGCGGTACCGGGATCGCGCTCGACGCCGGCTCCAGCATGGCGAACCTGGCCAGCTCGGTGCAGGAGGTCGGCGACATCGTCAACCGCATCGGCAGCAGCAGCGCCGCGCGCGCCGAGAACCTGGCGGGCGTGAACCAGGCGATCGTGCGCATGGACGAGCTCACCCAGCAGGGCACGCGGATGGTGGAAGAGGCGGCGCTGGCCGCGCGCACCCTGCAGCAGCAGGCGCTCAGCCTGTCGCAGGCGGTGGCGGCGTTCCGGCTGGACGAGGCGGTGCAGATCGCGGCCGACGAAGACGCCAATGAAAACGGGGCTGCAGGAGCGCCTTACAAGCGCCCCGGCAGCCCCGGGCATCCCTATCTCCGGCTGGCCAGCAGCCGGAGGGGCAAGGATTAAGTTTTATTCATAATCCTCGATCGGTGCGCAGCCGCAGAACAGGTTACGGTCGCCGTACACGTTGTCGGCGCGGCCGACCGGCGGCCAGTACTTGCGCTTGCGCAGCGACGGCACCGGGAAGGCGGCCACTTCGCGCGAGTAGCCGTGCTTCCAGTCGTCGGCGGTGACGACTTCGGCGGTGTGCGGCGCACCCTTCAGCGGGTTGTCCATGCGGTCGTACTCGCCGCGCTCGACCTTCACGATCTCGGCGTGGATGGTGATCATCGCCTCGATGAAGCGGTCCAGCTCGACCTTCGACTCCGACTCGGTCGGCTCGATCATCAGCGTGCCCGGCACCGGGAAGCTCATGGTCGGGGCGTGGAAGCCGAAGTCCATCAGGCGCTTGGCCACGTCTTCGTTGCTGATGCCGGTCTTTTCCTGCAGCGGACGGAGGTCGATGATGCACTCGTGCGCGACCAGGCCGTCGTGGCCGGTGTACAGCACCGGGTAGTGCGGGGCCAGGCGGCGTGCGATGTAGTTGGCATTCAGGATCGCGGTCTCGGTGGCCGCGGTCAGGCCTTCGGCGCCCATCATCGCGATGTACATCCACGAGATCGGCAGGATCGAGGCCGAGCCGTAAGGCGCGGCGCTGACGGCGCCGATGCCGGCTGCGGTGTCCGAACCTTCGCGCTGGTAGCCGGTCGACACATGGTTCGGCAGGAACGGCACCAGGTGGGCGCCCACCGCCACCGGGCCGACGCCCGGACCGCCGCCGCCGTGCGGGATGCAGAAGGTCTTGTGCAGGTTCAGGTGGCTGACGTCGCCGCCGAAGATGCCGGGGCCGGCCACGCCGACCAGGGCGTTCATGTTGGCGCCGTCCACATAGACCTGGCCGCCGTGCGCATGCACGATCTCGCACAGCTCCTTGATGCCTTCCTCGAATACGCCGTGGGTCGACGGGTAGGTGACCATCACGCAGGCCAGGTTGGCGCTGTGCTGTTCGGCCTTCTTCTTCAGGTCTTCCAGGTCGACGTTGCCGTTCTCGTCGCAGGCGGTGACCACCACCTGCATGCCGACCATGCTGGCCGATGCCGGGTTGGTGCCGTGGGCCGAGGACGGGATCAGGCAGATGTTGCGATGGCCTTCGCCGCGCGACTCATGGTACTTCTTGATGATCAGGAGGCCCGCGTACTCGCCCTGCGAACCGGCGTTCGGCTGCAGCGACACGCCGGCGTAGCCGGTAACGGCGCACAGCATCTGCTCGAGCTGGCCGATCATCTCGCGGTAGCCGACGGTCTGCTCGTCCGGTGCGAACGGGTGGATGTTCGAGAATTCCGGCCAGGTGAYCGGSAKCATYTCCGMSGTSGCGTTCAGCTTCATGGTGCASGARCCCAGCGGGATCATGGTGCGGTCCAGCGCCAGGTCCTTGTCGGCCAGCGAACGCAGGTAGCGCAGCATCTCGTGCTCGGCGTGGTAGCGGTGGAAGGTCGGGTGGGTCAGGTAGGCGCTGGTGCGGCTCAGCGATGCAGGGAAGGCGTCGGTGGCGTCGCTGTCCAGGCTGTCGAAATCGACGGTGGCGGCTTTGCCGGCGGCTTCGCCGAAGATCTTCGCCAGCACTTCGATTTCTTCGCGGCCGGTGGTCTCGTCCAGCGACAGACCGACGTGGCGGGCATCGATGCGGCGCAGGTTGACGCCGTTCTCGACGGCGATGCGGTGCACGTCATCGGCCTTGTCGGTGATGACCGTCAGGGTGTCGAAGAAGGTCTCGTTGGCCAGCTGGTAGCCGAGGCTCTGCAGGCTTGCTGCCAGGATGCCGGTGTAGCGGTGCACGCGGCGGGCGATTCTAGCCAGGCCCTCGGGGCCGTGGTAGATCGCGTACATCGAGGCCATSACGGCSAGCAGCACCTGTGCGGTACAGATGTTCGAGGTCGCCTTTTCGCGGCGGATGTGCTGTTCGCGGGTCTGCAGCGCCAGGCGGAATGCCTTGTTGCCCTGGGCGTCGACGGTGACGCCGGCCAGGCGGCCAGCCATGCTGCGCTTGTAGTCGTCGCGGGTGGCCAGGTAACCGGCGTGCGGGCCGCCGAAACCGAGCGGCACGCCGAAGCGCTGGCTGTTGCCGACCACGACGTCGGCGCCCCATTCGCCCGGCGGGGTCAGCACGGTCAGGGCCAGCAGGTCGGCCGCGACCACGACCATCGCGCCCATCGCATGCAGCTTCTCGCAGGCGTTGCGGTAGTCGCGCACGTCGCCGTTCACGCCCGGGTACTGCAGCAGCACGCCGAAGCAGGTTTCAGTCAGGTTCTCGATGTCGGCGGCGGCAATGGTGCGCACTTCGACGCCGATCGGGGTGGCGCGGGTGCGCACCACTTCGAGGGTCTGCGGCAGCACGTCGTCGGCGACGTAGAAGACCTTCGAGGCCGACTTGCCGACGCGCTGGATCAGCGTCATCGCTTCGGCGGCGGCGGTGCCTTCGTCCAGCATCGAGGCGTTGGCGATGCCCATGCCGGTCAGGTCGGTGATCACCTGCTGGAAGTTCAGGATTGCTTCCAGGCGGCCCTGCGAGATCTCCGGCTGGTACGGGGTGTAGGCGGTATACCAGGCCGGGTTTTCGAAGATGTTGCGCAGGATGACCGGCGGGGTGAAGGTGCCATAGTAGCCCTGGCCGATCATCGACTTCATGACCTTGTTCTGCGAGGCGATGCTCTTCAGCTTCGCCAGCGCGGCCTGCTCGGGCAGCGGCTCGAAGAACTGGCCGAGTTCCAGCTTGTCCTTGCGGCGGATGTTGGCGGGAACGACGGCATCGATCAGGGCGGCGCGGCTCTGGTAGCCGAGGGCGGACAGCATGGCTGCCTGTTCGGCGTCGGACGGACCGATGTGGCGCGGGATGAAGCCATCGCGTGCTTCGAGTTGGGTCAGGCTGGTGCGGGTCATGATAGAGGGCAGAAAAAGAGGAATCGGCTCGATTCCGTCGTTCCCGCGAAGGCGGGAACCCAAGTTTGGTTGAAAGTGAGGCGGCTCACGCAGAACTAGGATCCCCGCCTGCGCGGGGACGACGGGGTGCTGCTGACGGGGTGGTGCTATTAACCTTCAGTGGTCTTGCCGTAAGCCGCGGCATCCAGCAGGCCGTTGATCGCATTCGGATCGCTCGGCTGCAGCTTGAACAGCCAGGCGCCGTAGGCGTCGGCGTTGATCGAGTCCGGAGCGTCGGCGGTGGCCTGGTTGACGGCGGTGATGGTGCCCGAGACCGGGGCGTAGATGTCGCTGGCGGCCTTGACCGACTCGACCACGGCGGCGTCGTCGCCGGCGGTGAAGGTCTTGCCGACCTGCGGCAGTTCGACGAACACGATGTCGCCCAGCGCGTCCTGTGCGTATTCGGTGATGCCGACGGTCAGGGTGCCGTCAGCTTCTTGACGGACCCACTCGTGGGACTCGGTGTATTTCAGGTCGGCTGGGATGTTCATGCATGGCTCCTAATGGATAGAGAGATGAGGCGGTAAGTATACGTTGTTCTTGTCGGTACGGCGCGGTTCAGGCGGCCAGCACTTTGCCGTTGCGGACGAACGGCAGCTTGACCACCGAAGCGGCCAGTTTCTTGTCGCGGATTTCGACGTGCACGGTGTCGCCCACCTGCACCTCGACCGGCACGCGCGCCAGTGCGATCGCCTGCTGCATGCTGGGGCTGAAGGTGCCGCTGGTGATCTCGCCGGCGTTGCCCGAGCTTGCCACGACCTTCTGGTGGGCGCGCAGGATGCCGCCTTTTTCGCGCAGGATCAGGCCGACGAAGTTCTGCCGCTGGCCCTTCTGCTGCAGGGCGGCCTTGCCGATGAAGTCGCGCTCCGATGCCAGGTCGACGGTCCAGGCCAGGCCGGCGTCGAGCGGGGAGACGCTGTCGTCCATGTCCTGGCCGTACAGGTTCATGCCGGCTTCCAGGCGCAGGGTATCGCGGGCGCCGAGGCCGGCCGGCTTGACGCCGGCTGCCAGCAGGGCGTTCCACAGGGCTTCGGCCTGCGAAGCCGGCACGCCGATCTCGAAACCGTCTTCGCCGGTGTAGCCGGTGCGCGCCACCATCACTTCGCCGAACTGGGTGCCGTCCACGATCGTGACGTTGAAAGGCTTCATCTCGCTCGACGCGGCCTGGGTGGCCGGCAGCACCTGCCAGACCTTGGCGCGGGCGTTCGGGCCCTGCACGGCGATCAGGGCGATGCCGTCGGCGGAGAGGTCGGCGCGGCGCGGTGTGATGGTGATGCCACTGTTGGTGGCGTCGTTCTGCTGGCGGATCCAGGCGATGTCCTTCTCGGCGGTGCCGGCGTTGACGACCAGGCGGAACCAGTCTTCGCGGAAGAAGTAGACGATCAGGTCGTCGATCACGCCGCCTTCCGGATTGAGCATGCAGGAGTACAGGGCCTTGCCCGAGGTCTGCAGCTTGTCGACGTTATTCGCGAGCAGGCCGCGCAGGAAGGCGCGCACATTGGCGCCGTGCAGGTCGACCACGCACATGTGGGAGACGTCGAACATGCCGGCATCGAGGCGGACGGCATTGTGTTCCTCGATCTGGGAACCGTAGTTGACGGGCATGTCCCAGCCGCCAAAGTCGACCATCTTGGCTCCCAGGGAGCGGTGTGCGGAATTGAGCGGGGTCGCTTTGAGCGTCATGGCGTGAGATCCTCGGACAGATTGAATAGGGTTCAGGCACGTGGAAACATTCCACATGCATGTCGCACCCCTCTGTCCTCGGTACCTGAGAGATAGCGGTCGAAACCGCCTGCCCCTTCGGTGGGCCCGACCGGGCCGCTCTCCAGAGTTGGTCCACGGCGCCTGCATCGTGCATTCGCGCTGTGTCCCCCGACCGGTCCGGTTGCCTGAGAGTTTTCGGGTGATGCCCCTTCGGCGGCAGCCTGCGCTGCGCTCTCCCGGTCAAGACTGCGAAGGATATGCGAGGCGTGCGGGGAAGTCAATCGGAGGCAGCCTTCGGCGCGGGGAAGCGCGCGGCAGGCGAGGGGGCGCGCACTATTGCAGTGCGTCCACACGGGCAAAAACACGTCCTTTGTTACACTTGGCCTATGACCCTTGTGACAGAAGAGACCTACTATGAGCGAAGATCAAGTAAAACAGCAAAAAGAGGCGTGGTTCACGCTGTCCGGTGACGTCAACAGCGACATGGTGCATCGCGTCTTCGAGGCGGTTGCGGAGATGACCGAAAGCGGCATCGAGACCGCCCACGTGCTGCTGCAGTCGAACGGCGGCTATGTCAGCGACGGTCTGTGCCTGTACAACTTCCTGGCCAATGCCCCGGTCGAGTTCGTCATGTACAACGGCGGCGCGGTGGCCTCGATCGCCGTGATCCTCTTCCTCTCCGGGACCCGCCGCTACGCCAGCGAGACGGCGCGCTTCATGATCCACAAGTCGCATGCGACCGCCTCGCCGGGTTCGCGTCCGGACGCCCTCAACATCATCGTCGAAGGCCTGCGCGCCGACGATGCCCGCACCGAGTCGATCCTGCGCAAGCACATCGAACTCACGCCGGAGCAGTGGGGCATCCACCAATACGGCGACCTGCACCTGAACGGGCGGGACGCCAAGACCGCCGGCATGGTCAACGAGGTGAAGGACTTCGCGCCGCCGAAAGGCGCGCCGCTGCGTAATATCTGAAAATGACAGGGCCCGGGACGGTTTCCCATCCCGGGCCCACTCGCTTTCGGCCCAGGCCGATTTAACGATTGCCGTCGTTCTTGTGGCTCTGGCGGCCGGCAGCGGCATGCTGCTCGGGGGTGCCGCCACGGGTGCTGCCCGAGCGCGAACCCGAGCCCGAACCCGACTGCTTGTTGCCGTCATTCTTGTGGCTTTGACGACCTGCTTCCGCATGCTGCTCCGGGGTACCGCCGCGGGTGCCGCCCGAACCGCCCGAACGCGAGCCCGAGCCCGAACCCGACTGCTTGTTGCCGTCGTTCTTGTGGCTCTGCTGGCCGGCCTTCACGTGCTGCTCGTGGGAACCACCCTGGGTGCCCGATTTGCTGTTGTTAGCCATGATCATTCCTTTCTAAAATTGGAAAGTCCTGCTTACCGAAGCGTTAGCGTTTCCGGTCATGCAATAATGCGAGCCCGGCAGTAGATGTGGTATCGGATCACGTCGTGTGGTCTTGTAGGAATTAGACCTATCGATAAAGAATAAACTTCCAAAAATCCCGCTCTGGAGCGAAATTTATTCCAGAAAATTGCTTTCCTTATCGTTAAGTGCCAATTTTCTAATGTTGAGTTAGCTCGACAGTAGCATGTTTGTTTTTGTTGGCATGCCTGCCGGCTTGCATCGGCGGCGGCTCTTGTGAAGCGCCGCCGGCGCCACGAGCTGCAGAATGTGGTTGCTATGTGGAAATTATGTGCCACAATAGCAGGAAGCAAGCCACAGCAGCCACCATCCACCATGTCATCCAGCCGAGTCCAGAGTCCGGCAGCGCGTCAGGCCGCCTCCCAGCAGCAGGCGGTGCTGGAGTCGCTCGTCGGTATCGCAGCCGGCCAGCTCAAGGAGCAGCTTACGCCGATGATAGGCCGCTTCGGCGCGGCCCTGGCGGACGTCGACCAGCCCGGCCTGGACACGCGCGAAGTCTACCGGCGCGTACGCTCCGGCAAGCTGCTCAAGGAAAACAGCTACGCCTTCTTCCACCTGGCCAGCACCGGCATCGAACTCGCCCTGCGCCAGGAACTCGAGCGCCTGCGGCCCCAGCATGCCGCCGGCAAGGCCGCTCCCGCCACACTCAGCCTGGTGCCGCTCGAGGTCATGGACGGCAAGGTCGCTTTCGGTGCCATCACCCGTCCCTTCGACATCGCCCATTCCGAGCAGCTGGCGACCCTCTCGGTCCGCCTCGGCCTCTTGCTGGGCAAGGGCGTGCTGCGCGCCGACGCCAATCCCTTCCGCCCGGAAGTCTTCCTGAAGGCGCTGGAAGAAGCCTGGCGCGAGTTCGAGCCGGAAGAAGAGTGCCACGACCTGATCCGGGGCCTGCTGCGGCCCGAACTGGTCTTCGATTTCGCGCCCCTCTACGAAGCCCTGGTCGAGGCCCTGACCCGCAAGGACGGCCAGCCCGGCTCGGTCGAGGCTTACCGCATCCAGAAGACCGACGACGCGGCGGCGGCCCGTGCGGCGCGCGCCAGCGGCAAGGCGGCGCTGGCCGAGCAGCTGCGCAAGCTGTTCGGCGACGATGGCGACGGCCTGCCGGCGGTGCCGCTGATTCCCGATCTGCCCGAGATGCCGGCGGGGACCGGCGGCTGGCGGCCCAGCGCGGCGGCCGGCTTCGCTCAGGCCCAGGCGTCGGAAGAGAAGGGCGAGGCGAGGCCTGCGCCGGGCTTTGCGGCCGCGGCGCATCAGGGCGCAAGCCCGGGTGTGCAGCCGGTGAGCGTGGCAGTGAGCGGCGGCGATGCTTCCTTCGCGGGCGCGGCCGCTTCCTTTGGCGCGCAAGCCGCCGGCGCCGTCCCGGTCTCTGCCGGCCTGGCACCGATCGCCGGGCTGCCGTGCGTTTCCGGCATGGCGCAGGACGGCGCCATCCTGGTCCCGGGCCAGGTCGCGCCGCTGCTGGAACTGCTGGCGCGCGTCGAGCCGACCCTGCAGGCCCAGGCCCAGGCCCAGGTCCAGGGGCAGGCGCCGCCCGCAGGCATGGTCCCGGCCGTGGCCGGCACGTTGCCGCACAATGTGTTCTACCTGCCGCGCTTCGCACAGAGCCTGCCGAAGGGCAGCCTGTCGCGCGGCGACGAAAGCACCCTCGGCCTGCTGTCGCGCGTGTTCGAGACCGTGCTGCTGGACGACAGCATCCCGTCCCAGACCCGCGAGCTGCTGCAGCTGTTGCAGGTACCGGTGCTGAAGGCGGCCCTGCTGGACAAGAACTTCTTCTTCGAGGAAGCGCATCCGGCGCGGCGCCTGGTCGACCTGCTGTCGCGCATGGGCTGGGAGCAGCGCAAGGACGCCGACGATCCGCTGTTCCAGGTGATGCGGCGCAGCGTCGAGCGGGTCGGCGGGGCCGGCGAAGCGGGTCTTGACGCCTTCGCCGAAGCCGTGGCCGAACTCGAGGCGGGCATCGCCGCCGAGGAGGACGCCCAGCAGCGGGCGATGGCCGGTCCGGTGGCCGGCGCCCTGAAACAGGAAAAGCTGCAGGTCGCGAGCCGCGCCGCGCGCGACACCGTCGCCTTGCGCGTAAAAGCCGGCGACGTCGAACAGGTGGTCAGCGGTTTCCTCGAAGAGCGCTGGACCACGGTCATGACCTTCGCCTACAGCATCGAGGCAGACAAGCCGGGCGCGGTCGGCAATGCCACCCGCGCGATGGACGACCTGATCTGGAGCGTCAAGCCGAAGCAGACCCAGGAACAGCGCAAGGCCCTGATCGGCAAGCTGCCGCGCCTGCTGTCGACGCTGAACAAATGGCTCGATGCGATCAAGTGGCAGGACGCCGAGCGCCTGCAATTCTTTGCCCGCCTGGCCGAATGCCATGCCTCGATCGTGCGGGCGCCGATCGAACTGTCGCCGGAACGCCAGCTGGAACTGGCCGTCGAGGCGGCCCAGCAGGACGCGCTGCGGCGGGTCGAACTGGAGCAGCTGGCCGCCGAACAGGAAGAGGCGCGCCAGCAGATGATCTCGCCGGTGGACGGCCTGGAGCGCGGCATGTGGTTCGAATTCCGCACGGCGGAAGGGGCGCGCAAGGTCAAGCTGGCCTGGGTCAGCCCACTGCGCACACTGTTCATCTTTTCCGGGGCCGGGCGGCGCGAGGCCTTCTCGCTGTCGGCCGAAAAGTTTGCCGAACTGCTGCATGCGGGCACGGCGCGCGTGCTGGCCATCGATGGGGTGGTGGGGCAGGTGCTGTCGGCGGCGATGCAGGCCGGGGCGGTCAATGATGCTTCTAGCGATGTCCGGCAGTGCCGGGCATGACGGTGGCGGCCGCCTGAGTCCCTAGCCCCAGAACCGTCATTCCCGCGTTCGCCGTCATGACGTTGACACGGCGCCGGGCGACTGCGTGTTCTCCCGTCCGCGCATCCTGCGCTATAGTCGAGCCGACCCATCCACATCCTCGACTAGCCATGATCTGGTGGTACCACCTATCCGCCCTCGGCGGCCTGAACGTCACCGCATTGCTCGCCGTCGCCATCGCCGCCAGGCTGGTCGGGGCGCGCTGCTGGCGGCTGGCGCTGGCGTGGTGCCTGCTGTTCGGTGGGGCGGTGTTCATCGCGGTGGCCAGCCAGGTGGCCTTCCTCGGCTGGGGCATCGGCGTGCGCGACCTGGAATTCACCGGCTTTTCCGGCCATGCGACGCGCGCCGCTGCCGTCTTTCCGGTCGCGCTGTTCCTGCTGATGGAAAGGCGCGGCTTCAGGCGCGAGGACCGGCGCACGGAATCCCGGCCGGGTGGCCGGGACCGGCGCACAGGCGGCTGGTTGCGCGCTGCGGTGCTTGCCGGCGTCCTGCTCGCGCTAGCGGTAGCGGCGGCCCGCGTCAAGGTCGGCGCCCACTCGGCCAGCGAAGCGGTGGCCGGCTGCATGCTGGGCCTGGCCTGCGCCGGCCTCTTTATCGCTCACACCCGCAGCGCCGGCGACAGCAAGCCCCAGCCGCTGCTGCTTGGTCTGCTGGCGGCGACCCTGCTGCTGCCGCGCGCCGACCCGATCAATTCCCACCAATGGCTGACGGCAGCCGCCCTCAAGCTGTCCGGCAGCGACCGCGTCTGGCTGCGCAACGGCTGGCAGCCGGCCCTGGGACCCTACGTGCCGCCGTGCGCGCCGGAGAAGCGCCGCTTCGGCGTCCTCTGTACCTGACTCAGGGGCGTTCGGCAATCCTGAGAAATTGGACTGGCATTGAAAAATGCCACGTCCTGGCAAGTTTCCTTGCTCGAATGTTGATGGGCGCCTTGGGGCGCGCGCCAGGGACGATCGAAGGTCGCGTAACAAAGGAAGCAATCGGGCCGTCGCGGGTGCCGAGAGCGGAAAGCGACGCCAAATCTTGGCCGTAAAGCAAGGAACAGATGGTATGATGCGGTTTTTCACAGCTCCCACTCCACCCTGAGCAAACGTGCGTCTATCCTCCATCAAATTGTCGGGATTTAAGTCTTTCGTCGATCCCACCAATTTCCAGGTGCCGGGGCAGCTGGTCGGCGTGGTCGGCCCGAACGGATGCGGCAAGTCGAACATCATCGACGCCGTACGCTGGGTGCTGGGCGAATCGAAAGCCTCCGAGCTGCGTGGCGAGTCGATGCAGGACGTGATCTTCAACGGCTCCACCTACCGCAAGCCGGCCGGGCGCGCATCGGTCGAGCTGGTGTTCGACAACAGCGACGGCAAGGCGGCCGGGCAATGGGGGCAGTATGCCGAGATCGCCGTCAAGCGCACCCTGACGCGCGACGGCACCTCGACCTATTACATCAACGGCCAGCCGGTACGCCGGCGCGACATCCAGGACATCTTCCTCGGCACCGGCCTCGGCCCGCGCGCCTACGCCATCATCGGCCAGGGCATGATCTCGCGGATCATCGAGTCGCGCCCCGAAGAGCTGCGCGTGTTCCTGGAAGAGGCGGCCGGGGTCTCCAAGTACAAGGAGCGGCGCCGCGAGACCGAGAACCGCCTGTCGGATACCCGCGAGAACCTGACCCGCGTCGAGGACATCCTGCGCGAGCTGAACGCCAACCTGGAAAAGCTCGAAGCCCAGGCGGCGGTAGCGAACCGCTTCCACCAACTGCAGGCCGACCAGGAAGAAAAGCAGAAGCTGCTCTGGCTGCTGCGCAAGAACGAGGCCAAGGCCGAACAGACGCGCTGGTTCCTCGAGATGGAACAGGCCCAGACCGGCCTCGAAGAGCAGAACGCGAAGATGCGCCACCTCGAGCTGGAACTCGAACGCATGCGCCAGGCCCATTACGCCACCGGCGACCGCCTGCACGCGGCCCAGGGTGAGCTGTACCAGACCAATTCCGAGATCGGCAGCCTGGAGGCGCAGATCAAGTTCGTGGTCGAGTCGCGCACCCGCCTGCAGAACCAGATCGGCACGCTCACCGCCCAGCGCGAACAATGGCTGAACCAGGCGCGCGATACCCAGGAGCAGATCGAGGAAGCGGAGTACCGCCTCGAAGAACTGGCGGCGCGTGTCGAAGGGGCGCAGATCGCCGTCGAGGCCCAGAACGAGCGCCTGCCGGAGCTGGACGCCGCCTGGCGCGCGGCCCAGGAGAAGTCCACTGAATCGCGGGCCCGCATCATGCAGGTGCAGCAGCGCATCGAGCTGTCGTCGGCCCACCAGCGCAATGCTTCGAACATCCTCGCGACACTCGGCACGCGCCGCGAGCGCCTGCAGCAGGAGCGCGGCAACCTGAACCTGCCGGATGCCGGCCAGCTCGACAACCTGCGCATGCAGCTGGAAGAAAAGCAGCTACAGCTCGAAGAGCAGAACCTGTTGTTGGAAGAAGCCGCCAGCCGCCAGGAATCGAGCGAGCAGGAACGCCGCGACGCCCACGCCCAGGTCCAGCAGGAGAGTGCCGCCAATGCCAGGCTGGAAGCGCGCCTGTCGGCCCTGCGCCAGCTGCAGGAGCGGGTCCAGACCCAGGGCAAGGTCCAGCCCTGGCTGCAGAAGCACGAACTCGACAAGCTGCCGCGCCTGTGGCAGAAGCTCGACATCGAGACCGGCTGGGAGACCGCGCTGGAATCCGTCCTGCGCGAGCGTACCGGCGCACTGGAGATCTCGAACCTCGACTGGGCGCGCGGCTTCTTCGGGGATGCCCCGCCGGCCCGCATGGCGCTGTACACGCCATCGACCGGCGCTGCCGCTCCGCACGACCACCACGGCCTGAAACCCTTTGCCAGCCTGCTGAAGCTGAACGATCCGGGCCTGCGCGGCCTGCTCGACGACTGGCTGCACGACGTCTACGCGGCCGACGATCCGGGCGCCGCCCTGGCACAGCGCGAGCGCCTGCCGGAAGGCGGCTGCTTCGTCACGCCGCACGGCCACATCGTCAGCCGCTCCAGCGTGCGCTTCTATGCCGCCGACGCCGAGCAGGATGGCGTCCTCGCGCGCCAGCACGAGATCGACAACATCACCAAGCAGCTGCGCGCCCAGGCCCTGCTGCTGGACGAAGCGCGCACCCGTTCCACCCGCGCCGACGCCGCGGTGAGCGAGCTGCAGCGCCGGCTGCAGGACGGCCGCCAGAAGGTCGCGACCCTGCAGAGGGAAGTGCACGCGCTGCAGATCGAGGTCGTGAAGCAGGCCGAGGTCGAGGCCCGCTTCAACCAGCGCAGCGGCCAGATTTCCGCCGATCTCGACGAGATCGCGGCCCAGGAAGCCGAACAGCGCCAGATAAAGATGGAGGCCGAGGCCGAGTTCGAAGAGCTCGACATGGAACTGGCCGAGCTGCAGGGCGCGCACGAAGACGGCCAGACCGCCTTCCTGGACAAGGAGCGCGCCTTGAACGAAGCGCGCGACAAGTTGCGCGAGCTGGAACGCGCGGCCCAGGAAGCGGTGTTCGCCGAGAAGACCCAGCGCACCCGCATCGAGGAACTGCGCCGCACCATCGCCACCGCCAACCAGCAGGCCGAACAGGTCCTGGAAAGCATAGGCTCTGGCAAGATGGAGCTCGAGGCGCTGGAGTCCGGCACCGCGGCCGAAGGCCTGCAGGAATTGCTGGCGCGCCGCACCGCCCAGGAACAGGCGTTGGCCGACGCCCGCCACGAACTCGACCAGCTCACGCAGCAGTTGCGCGCGGCCGAGGAAGCGCGCATGGCGGCCGAACGCAGCCTGCAGCCGCAGCGCGAGCGCATCACCGAGATGCAGCTGAAGGAACAGGCCGCGCGCCTGAACCAGGAACAGTTCGCGGAAGCCCTGGGCGCGACCGGCGCCGACGAGGCCGAGCTGTCGCAGAAGCTGCAGCCCGACATGAAGCCGCAATACCTGCAGGGCGAGGTGACGCGCCTGACCAATGCGATCACGGCGCTCGGCGCGGTGAACCTGGCGGCGGTCGAGGAACTGGCCCAGGCCACCGAGCGCAAGCGCTTCCTCGATTCCCAGAATGCCGACCTGCAGGAAGCGATCGCCACGCTGGAGGGGGCGATCGCACGCATCGACCGCGAGTCGCGCGACCTGCTGCAGGATACGTTCGACCGCGTCAACGCCAACTTCTCGGAGCTGTTCCCGATCCTGTTCGGCGGCGGCACCGCCAAGCTGATGATGACCGGCGAGGAAATCCTCGACGCCGGCGTGCAGGTGATGGCCCAGCCGCCGGGCAAGAAGAACGCCACCATCCACCTGCTGTCGGGCGGCGAAAAGGCGCTGACGGCGACGGCCCTGGTGTTCTCGATGTTCCGTTTGAATCCCGCGCCGTTCTGCCTGCTCGACGAGGTGGACGCGCCCCTGGACGACGCCAATACCGAGCGCTTCTGCCGCATGGTCAAGCGGATGTCCGACCATACCCAATTCCTCTTCATCTCGCACAACAAGATCGCGATGGAGATGGCCAACCAACTGATCGGTGTGACGATGCAGGAGCAGGGCGTATCGCGCATCGTGGCGGTGGACATGGAGTCCGCCGCGAATTTTGCACAAGAGGCACAAGCAGCATGACAGATTTAGAGATGAGCCTGGTTGCCGCGGGCGGCGTGTTCGTGGCCGGCGTCTTCGGTTACAACAAGTGGCAGGAGTACAAGGCGAGGAAGAGCGTCGAGCGCGCCTTCGCCTCCGACCATGACGACGTCCTGATGAAGGGCGGGGCGGCGCCCGAACGCGGCGCCGCCGAGCCGGTGCTGGGCGAGACCGGCGCCGTCGACCGCCACGAGCCGGTCCTGGATGCCAACGTGGACGCGCCGTTTGCCGAGCTGGCCGGGGCCGATGCGCTTGCCGAACCTTCGGTGCGCGAATCCCAGCACGGCGCCGCCGGCGCTGGCGCCGCTGCCTCGGCCGGACCGTCTGCCGGCGCCACCCTCGATCCGCTCGCCGGCCTGCCGGGCGCCAAGCCGGACACGCCGCCGGCCCAGCTGGCCGAGAACCTGGTCGACCCGCTGATCGACTGCCTGATCCCGCTGAACACCGAAGGCGCCCTGCGCGGCGACAAGATCCTGCCCGCGCTGCTGAAGCTGCGCCGCGTCGGCAACAAGCCGGTCCACTTCGTCGGCCTGGCCGTGAACGGCGACTGGGAGCCGATCGTGCATGGCGGCGTCTACACCAAGCTGCAGGCCGGCGTCCAGCTGGCCACCCGCACCACCTCGCTGAACGAACTCGAATACTCGGAGATGGTCACCCGCCTGCGCGCGGTGGCCGACGAGATTGGCGCCGAGCCGGAAGTGCCGGACATGATCGAGGTGATGAGCGAAGCGAAGAACCTGCACCGCTTCGTCGCCGGCCACGATGCCCAGCTGGGCGTGAACCTGGCCTCGAAGGGCGCGCCGTGGGCGATGTCGACCCTGATCGGCGCGCTCGAGAGCCAGGGCTTCGACGTGCGTCCGGACGGCCGCTTCGCGATGCCCGACAAGGAAGAGGGGACTGCGGGCGGGGTCCTGTTCACCCTGTCGACCAACGTCAACCTGGGCGCCGATACGACTTCGCGCCTAACCCTGCTGCTCGACGTGCCCTGCGTGGCCCCGGCCCGCGACGGCTTCGGCAAGATGGTCGCCTGCGCCAAGTCGCTGGAGCTGCGCCTGGACGCCGCCATCGTCGACGACTTCGACCAGCCGCTGCTCGATGCGGCACTGGGCGAGATCGCCGGCCAGGTCGGCGAGTTCTACCAGGAGATGGAAGCGGCCGACATCCCGGCCGGCTCGACCCGCGCGCTGCGCCTGTTCAGCTGAGGCTTTTTCATGAGCGAGCAGCAGAACTACCTCGAGCGGATGGCGTGGCTGGTCAAGGAGCTGAACCACCACATCTATAACTACCACGTGCTCGACGCGCCCACCATTCCCGACGCCGAGTACGACAAGCTGTTCCGCGAACTGCAGGCGCTGGAAGCGGCGCATCCGGAAGCGGTGTCGAACGACACGCCGACCTCGCGCGTGGGCGGCGCGCCGATCCCGGAATTCAGCCAGGTGACGCACGCGATGCCGATGCTGTCGCTGAACAACGGCTTTTCAAGCGAGGACATCGACAACTTCGACCGCCGCGTGCGCGAAGGCCTGGACCTGCCGAACGGCGCCCGGGTCGCGTATGCGGCCGAGCTCAAGTTCGATGGCCTGGCGATCAGCCTGCGCTACGAGAACGGCGTGTTCGTGCAGGCCGCCACCCGTGGCGACGGCTATACCGGCGAGGACGTCAGCGCCAATATCCGCACCATCAAGGTGATCCCGCTGCGCCTGCAGGGTGAGGATATTCCCGAGGTGCTGGAAGTGCGCGGCGAAGTCCTGATGTTCAAGCAGGACTTCGAGCGCCTGAACCAGCGCCAGCGCGAGCTTGGGCAGAAGGAATTCGCGAATCCGCGCAACGCCGCCGCCGGCAGCCTGCGCCAGCTCGACGCCCGCATCACGGCCCAGCGCAAACTGCGCTTCTTCGCCTACGGTATCGGCGTGCTCGAAGGCGCGGCGATGCCGCAATCGCACTCCGCTGTGCTGGACTGGTTCGAACGCCTCGGCCTGCCGGTGTCGAAGGAGCGCGCGGTGGTGCAGGGCTGCGAAGGCATCCTCGACTACTTCGGCTCGATCGGCGAGAAGCGCAAGTCCCTGCCTTACGAGATCGACGGCGTGGTCTACAAGGTCGACCGCATCGCCGACCAGGCGCGGCTCGGCTTCGTCTCGCGCGCCCCGCGGTTCGCGCTGGCCCACAAATTCCCGGCCGAGGAAGCGCTGACCACGGTCCAGGCGATCGACGTGCAGGTGGGCCGTACCGGCGCCATCACACCGGTGGCGCGCCTGACGCCGGTGTCGGTCGGCGGCGTGACCGTCACCAACGCCACCCTGCATAACGAGGATGAAGTGCGCCGCAAGGACGTGCGCATCGGCGACACCGTAATCGTGCGGCGCGCCGGCGACGTCATCCCCGAGGTGCTGGCGGTGGTGCTGGAGCGCCGTCCGCAGCCCGCGCCGGCCGTCTACGAGCTGCCGAAGACCTGCCCGGTGTGCGGCTCCCACGTGGTGCGCGAAGAGGGCGAGGCGGTGGCGCGCTGCTCCGGCGGCCTGACCTGCGCGGCCCAGCGCAAGGAAGCGATCCGCCACTTCGCCGGCCGCCGCATGATGGACATCGAAGGCCTGGGCGACCGCTACATCGACAGCCTGGTCGAGTGCAACCTGATCCACGGCGTGGCCGACCTCTACCGCCTGACCCTGGACGACCTGCTGGCCATGAAACGCCTGGCCGACGAGCGCGACGGCAGCACGCCCGAATCGGACAAGCCCGCGCTCAAGCAGGGCAAGGTGGCGACCAAGTGGGCCGACAACCTGCTGGCCGCGATCGCCGCCAGCAGGCGCCCGCCGCTGGAGCGCCTGCTGTTCGCGCTCGGCATCCGCCACGTGGGCGAATCGACCGGCAAGACCCTGGCCGACTGGCTGGGCAGCCTGGCGCTGGTGCGACGCGCCCCGGCCGCGCTGCTGCGTGTCCTGCCCGACATCGGCGGCACCGTGGCCGAGGCGATTGCCGAATTCTTTGCCGAACCGAAGAACCAGGCCGCGCTGGATGCGCTGCTGGCCGCCGGGGTCGAACCGCAGGGCGAACATGCGCCCAGGGCCCAGCTGCGCGAGCGCCTCGACGAGGTGCAGCTGCTGGCCGCGCTGGGCATCCCGAAACTGACCGAGCCGCGCGCAAGGCAGCTGCTGGCGGACGGACGCAGCTTGGACGACCTGGCCCACCTCAAGATCTTCAGCGTGTTCGGCCTGCCGGAGGCGATCGCCGCCGCGCTCGAAGAGTGGATGGCGGTGCCCGCCAACCGCGAGACCGTGCAGAAGATCGCCGACCTGCGGCGCGAGCTGCTGGCGCAGTTGCCGGAACAGGCGCCGGCGGGCGAAGAAGGCCCGCTGGCGGGCAAGACCTTCGTGCTGACCGGAACCTTGCCGACCATGTCGCGCGACCAGGCCGGCGCCCTGATCGAGGCGGCCGGCGGCAAGGTGTCCGGCTCGGTGTCGAAGAAGACTTCCTATGTGGTGGCGGGGCTTGAGGCGGGCAGCAAGCTGGAAAAGGCCGAGAGCCTGGGCGTGACCGTGCTGGACGAGGCAGGCCTGCTGGCGCTGCTGCCCAAATGAACCCTGACGGAGGCAGAATGAGTGCAATCAAGAAGGCCGTATTCCCGGTGGCCGGCCTCGGCAGCCGCTTCCTGCCCGCCACCAAGGCGCAGCCGAAGGAAATGCTGCCGATTGTCGACAAGCCGCTGATCCAGTACGCGGTCGAGGAGGCGGTCGCCGCCGGCGTCACCGAGCTGATCTTCATCACCGGCCGCAACAAGCGCGCCATCGAAGACCACTTCGACAAGGCCTACGAACTCGAGGCCGAGCTGGAGGCCCATGGCAAGGAAGAGCTGCTGAAGCTGGTGCGCGGCGTGATCCCGAAGAACGTCAACTGCATCTATATCCGCCAGTCCGAGCCGCTGGGTCTGGGCCACGCCGTGCTGTGCGCCCGGCCGGTGGTCGGCAACGAACCGTTCGCAGTGCTGCTGGCCGACGACTTCATGGACAGCGCGCCCGGCCACAAGCCGGTGCTGGCCCAGATGACCGACCTCTACGACTACGAGAAATGCAGCGTGCTGGCGGTGCAGGACGTCCCACGCGCGAACACCCGCCAGTACGGCATCGTCAGCGCCAGCGCCTACCGCCCGGACCTGGAGCTGGTGTCGGGCATCGTCGAGAAGCCGCAGCCGGACGAGGCGCCGTCGACCCTGGCGGTGGTCGGCCGCTACGTGCTGTCCGGCTCGATCTTCGGGCACCTCGCCAGGATCGGCGCCGGCGCCGGCGGCGAAATCCAGCTCACCGACGGTATCGCCTCGCTGATGGCCGACGAGCGCGTGCTGGCCTACCGCTATGCCGGACAGCGCTATGATTGCGGTTCCAAGCTCGGTTACCTGAAGGCGACCGCGGCGATGGGCCTGAAGCATCCGGAAACGGCGGCCGGCTTCGCCGAGTTCCTGAAGGAGCTGAAATGATCCACGAGATTCTGAAGATGGGCGATCCGCGCCTGCTGCGTGTGGCCGAACCGGTGAAGGAATTCGACACGCCCGGGCTGCACGCGCTGGTTGCCGACATGTTCGAGACCATGCACGCGGTCGACGGCGCCGGCCTGGCCGCGCCGCAGATCGGCGTCAACCTGCAGCTGGTGATCTTCGGCTTTGGCCAGAACCAGCGCTATCCGGACGCCCCCGCGGTGCCGGAGACGGTGCTGATCAATCCGGTCCTGACCCCGTTATCAAGCGAGATGGAAGAGGGCTTCGAAGGCTGCCTGTCGGTGCCGGGCCTGCGCGGCAGCGTGCCCCGTCATACGCGTTTGCATTACGAAGGCTTCGATCAATATGGAAAACATATCAGTCGTGAGGTCGACGGTTTCCATGCGCGCGTAGTGCAGCACGAGGTCGACCACCTGCTGGGCATCCTCTACCCGATGCGCATCAAGGACTTTTCCCGCTTCGGCTTCACCGAAGTGATGTTTCCCCATCTCGATCCGAAAGCAGACGATTGAACACGTTTTTCCCTAAGACCGCGGCAGCCTGCCTGGCGCTGGCTGCGCTGGCTGCGCTGGCTGCGCTGGCTGCGCTGGCACCGGCCGCCCATGCCGACGAGCTGTTCACGAAGATCGACGCCGCGCCGAAGAGCGAGCTCTGGATCGACAGCGGCTTCGCCACCTGGCACTTCAATCGCGACAAGGACCTGAACGGCGCCAACTGGGGCCTCGGCGGCGAGTACCGCTTCTCGGGCACGATGGCGGCCACCGTCGGACGCTTCTACAACAGCGACCGCGAATACTCGAACTATGCCGGCRTGATCTGGCAGCCCTATGCGATCGGCCCGGTGCGCCTGGGTGCGGCGATCGCCGCCTTCAACGGCTATCCGCACATGCGCGACGGCGGCTGGTTCCCGGCCGTGGTGCCGACCCTGACCTACGAATACCGGCGGGTGGGCGTCAATGTCGGCATCATCCCGAGCTACAAGGATCGCTTGTACGGCGGGATTTCGGTGCAGCTGAAACTGAAGCTGTTCGAATAAGCCACCCCTGAACCGGAGCCGCCATGCGCCTCGACTGGACCCAGCCTCTCCCGCGCGAGCAGATCCGTCCTTTCCTGGCGAAGTCCGACCTGGCGAGCTGGCGCATGCTGGCCTTCAACTGGGGCCTGATCGCGGCCTGCTTCGGGCTCGTCATGTGGCGCACCAATCCCTTGACCGTGGCGCTCGCGCTGATCGCGCTGATCGTGCTGGGCGGCCGCCAGCTCGGTCTCGGCATCCTGATGCACGAGACCGCGCACCGTTCGCTGTTCAGGACCGCCGCGCTGAACGAATGGGTCGGCCAGTGGCTGTGCGCGGCGCCGATGTTCGTCGAACTCGGCATCTACCGCCGCTACCACTTCACCCATCACCAGCAGGCGGGCACCGATGGCGATCCCGACCTGCCGAATTACGAAAACTACCCGGTCAGCCCCGCCTCGCTGCGCCGCAAGCTGTTGCGCGATCTGAGCGGACGCTCAGGCCTGCGCGCCTTCGCCGCCCTGATGCTGCTGTATGCGAGCGCCGACCAGCGCAGCGGCTACAGCTACCGCGCCCGCGCCGGGGAGAAGCGCGTGCTGAGCGCGCGTACGCTGCTGCGCAACAGCTGGCGTTGCGCGCTGGCGAATGCGCTCATGCTCGCCGCCTGCGCCGCCGCCGGGCAGGCCTGGACCTATCTGTTGTGGCCAGTCGCCTGGCTGACCACCTATATGCTGTACAGCCGCATCCGCAACGCCGCCGAGCATGGCGCGCTGCCGGGCACCCGCGAGCCCGACATCTGGCGCAATACGCGCACCGTGCTGGCTTCGTGGTGGGAGCGGCTGACGGTGGCGCCGAACTATGTCAACTACCACTTCGAACACCATCTGGTGCCGGCGGTGCCGGCCTGGCAGCTGCCGCGCTTCCATCGCTGGCTGCGCGAGCATGGGGCCTATGAGGCCGGCGCGCCGCTCGAACGCGGCTACGTGCAGGTGCTCAGGCGCATGACAGGTCGAGGAGGGTTCAGTCCTTGCGCGGATACGGCGACTTCCCGCCCTCCGCAATGAAGGTATCGATGCGCGCTTCCAGCACCGGCAGCGGCACGGACCCGAGCTGCAGCACGGTGTCGTGGAAGGCGCGGATGTCGAATTTCGGCCCGAGCGCCGCCTCGGCCTTCTTGCGCGCATTCATGATCGCCATCTCGCCCAGGTAGTAGGACAGGGCCTGGCCCGGCCAGGAGATGTAGCGGTCGACTTCGGTCTCGATCTCGTGATCGGACAGTGCCGTGTTGTCGTGCATATAGGCCTGCGCCTGCTCGCGGGTCCAGCCCTGGGCGTGGATGCCGGTGTCGACCACCAGGCGCGCCGCGCGCCAGGCCTGGTAGCTCAGCATGCCGAACATTTCATAGGGCGTCTCGTAGATGCCCATCTCGGTGCCGAGGCGTTCGGAATACAGGGCCCAGCCCTCGCCATAGGCCGAGATATACGCCCTGCGGAAGGGCGGCACGCCTTGCTGTTCCATTGCCACCGGCATCTGGAAGGCGTGGCCGGGCGCCGATTCGTGCAGGGTCAGGGCCGGCAGGCTGTAGAGGGCGCGGGCCGGCAGGTTATAGGTGTTCACCAGGTAGACGCCGGGACCGCCGCGCGCCGAGGTGTAGTAGGGCGCCTGGTCGGGCGGCACCGGATTGATGCCGAAGCGGCGGCGCGGCAGGTAGCCGAAGTACTGCTCGGCCTTGCCGTCGAACTTCTTGGCGATCCAGGCGGCTCGCATCAGCAGTTCTTCGGGTGTCTTCGCATAGAACTGCGGATCGCTGCGCAGGAAGGCCAGGAAGGCCGGCAGGTCACCCTTGAAGCCGGCCTGGTTCATGGTCTCCTGCATCTCGGCGCGGATCTTCGCCATCTCGGCCAGGCCGATCCGGTGGATCTCGTCGGCGCTCAGCGAGGTGGTGGTGTACTCGACGATCTTCGATTGATAGTAGGCGCGGCCGTCCGGCAGGCTGCCCGCGGCCAGGGCGACGCGCGATTTCGGGAAGTACTCGCTGCGTACAAAGGCCAGCACTTCGGCATGGGCCGGCTGCACGGCGTCGCGAATCGCGGCCGCGCCTTCCGCGCGCAGGCGCTCCTGTTCGGCCGCCGGGATCGCCGAAGGCATGTTGCGGAAAGGCGTGTAGAAGATCGTGTCCTGCGGTGTCTTCGCTTCCGCCACCGAGGCCAGCGGCGCATCGCGTCCGGCCAGGGTCACGCGCGGCGGCGTGAAGCCGCGCGCCAGGCCGGCGCGCATGTTCGCCAGCTGCTCGCGGAAGTAGCGCGGCATGTCGCGCAGCTGGGCGATGTAGTCGCGGTACTCCTGCGCCGACTTGAACGGACGCCGTGCGGCATAGGTGATGTCGGTCCAGAAGGAGCTGTCGGCGTTGACCGGCTGCTCGTATTCGCGGAAGCGCTGGGCTTCGTACAGTGCCTGGATCTGGGCGCGGTAGACGGCGTAGTTGATGCGCTCGGGTTTGGACAGCGTGCCGGGATCGATGCCGTCGAGGCGCTTCAGCACGCCTTCCCAGTAGCGGCGCCGTTCTTCCTGGGTGGCGGCATCGACGTGGGGCAGTTCCGGGCGCCTGCCCTGGGGCAGGTCCTCGTTGTCGGCCAGGTGCTGGGCGATGCGCCATTGCCATTCCTGCTCATGGATCGACTGGAAGCGTTTGTCGGCAGTGGTGGCGGCGGATGATGCGTTGGCGCTGGCACACAGCGACAGCGCCAGGAAAAGGGCGGCGCCCGGTTTTCTTGTCATGTTCTTCCCGGAGTGGACGGCGGATCGGATGAGCCTGGGCTCACGGCGCAGAATAAACGAAAACAGCCCCACGCGGGGCCGTCGGCAAGCGATCAGGCAGGACTCAGCCCGTCCGTTTCTCGCGCAGCGCCTCCGCCGGAACGCCCGCCAGCAGCACGATCGCCCCCAGCACCATCAGCCCCGTCACGAAGTACAGGCCGTAGTTGACGCTGCCGGTGACGGTTTTCATCCAGCCGATCACGAAGGGGCTGACGAAGCCGCCGATAAGGCCGATCGAATTGATCAGCGCAATCCCGCCCGCCGCGGCCGGGCCGGACAGATAGGCTGTCGGCATCGCCCAGAACAGCGGCATGGTGGCGAAGATGCCGATGGTAGCGAAGGATAAGGCGACCAGGGCCAGCGGCAGGTTGCCGGTCAGGAGGCTTGCCGCCACCAGGCCGGCGCCGCCGAGGAAGGCCGCGCACGCGGAGTGCCAGCGGCGTTCGCGGGTGCGGTCCGAATGCTTGCCGAGTGCGATCATGCCGATCGCGCCGATCACGTAGGGAATCGCGGTGAGGAGGCCGATCCGCAGCGGATCGGCGAGGCCGAAACCCTTGATGATGGTCGGCAGCCAGAAGGTGATCACATAGGTGCCGGCGATAAAGGCGAAGTAGGCGAACGCCAGGATGTAGATCTTTGGATCGCGCAGCGCGCCTTTGAGGGAGCCGTGGCGCGACGGTCCCAGGGCCTGGCGGTCCCGCTGCAGGGTACGCTCGACCACGTCCTTCTCCTGCGCCGACAGCCATTTCGCTTCTGCAGGGCGGTCGCACAGCAGGAACCACACCAGCAGCCCGAGCGCCACCGCCGGCATGCCTTCGAGCAGGAACATCCACTGCCAGCCCGCCCAGCCGTTCACGCCAGCCAGGTCCTTCATGATCCAGCCCGACAGCGGGCCGCCGATGATGCCCGCCACCGCCATTCCCGACATGAACAGGGCGATGATTCTTGCCCGCATGTGCGAGGGATACCAGTAGGTGAAGTAGAGGATGATGCCGGGGAAGAAGCCGGCTTCGAACAGGCCGAGCAGGAAGCGGGCGGCGTACAGCTGCGTTGGGGTCGTCACGAACATCATGCCGGCCGAGGTCAGGCCCCACAGCAGCATGATGCGCAGCAGGGTCTTGCGCGCACCGAACTTTTCGAGTAACAGGTTGCTCGGCACCTCGAACAGCGCGTAGCCGAAGAAGAAAATTCCTGCGCCCAGGCCGTAGACGGCGTCGGAAAAGCCCAGGTCCTGCTTCATCTGCAGCTGGGCGAAGCCGATGTTGATGCGGTCCAGGTAGGACGCGACGTAGCAGATGAAAAGGAAGGGAACCAGGCGCAGGGTGATCTTGCGGTAGACGCGCGCGGTCTCGTCGGCCGCTCCTTCCTGAGGGAGCGGCACGGCTAAACGGGTGGTATCGGTATTCATGTCTTGTCTCCTCCAGGGCGGCACGCCGCCCGGCACTGCGTTCAGCGAATGAACTTCTTCACGTAGTCCGTACCCAGGCCCACGGCTTCGTAGTGCTTTATGGCCGCCTCCAGCTTGGTGAACACGTCTTCGTAGCCGACCGGGCGGCCTTCCTCGTCGAGGTAGGTGTAGGCGCCGGTGACGTGGAACAGGGTGCGCATTTCGGTGACGTCTTCCGGCACGTACAGCGTGTGGATCTCGCCGGGGATCTCGTGGGCGTAGGAGCCTTCGATCGCGGTCCAGTCGTGTTCCAGGTAGTACCAGCGGCCCTTCAGCACGACGGCGTGAACCGGGCCGTCATGGCGATGGCGCGACAGCACGCCGCTCTTGCGCACCCGCAGCACGTTGACGAAGTAGCCCTGGGTGACATTCAGGATCAGTGGGCGGAACCAGACGTTCGGGGCCTGCGGCACCCATTCGCGCTCGTCTTCCGGAATGGCGTCGGGTACGACCAGGTCCTGGATCGCAAAACGGGGAATTGGCTGGGCAAAGCCGACCAGGCTGCTGGGATGGGTGCGCTCTAGGGATTTGGACACGTGATACCTCTTATCGATACGATGAATGAGGGTTGCATCTTGCGCTGCGCACGGGCCGTGGTAAATGCGATAATCGTCAATGGGCTTTGACAAAATTTCACAGATGGAGCAGCAGTGCCGATTCCCCTGGGTGAGCTGGAAGTGTTTTTTGCTGCCGTCGACAGCGGCAGTTTTTCCGCGGCTGCGCGCCGGCTGGACCTGACCCCGTCCGCGGTAAGCAAGCTGGTGTCGCGCCTCGAGGCCCGGCTCGATGCACGCCTGCTGCAGCGCAGTTCGCGCGCACTCAGCCTGACCGAGGCCGGGCGAGCGTTGTACGAGGAAGGGCAGGGCGTGTTCGCGGCCCTCGCAAGCGCGGAGAACGCGGTGAAGGCCTGCTCCGACGAGGTCAGCGGCACCCTGCGCATCCACTCGATGGTGACCTTCGCCAAGTATCAGTTGGCGCCGGCGATCGGCGACTTCCTCGCGCGCCACCCCAGGCTGCGGGTCGAATTCGTGCTGTCAAACGAGGCAGTCGATTTCATCGAGCACCGGATCGACGTCTCGATCCAGGGCGGACCGCTGCCCGATTCGTCGCTGGTGGCGCGGCGCTTGCTGCACAGCCCCTGGATCATCTGCGCGGCGCCGGGCTACCTCGCGCGTTACGGCACGCCGGCGGTACCAGGCGACCTCGCGCATCACAACTGCCTGAACTTTACCCAGCGCACGGACTGGAACGCCTGGCCGCTGGTCGAGAACGGCGTGGAAAAGGCGGTGCCGGCGCAGGGCAACGTGGGAGCGAACCTCGGCGACATGCTGCTCGAGCTGGCGAGAAGCGGCCTGGGCCTGGTGCGTCTGGCCGAGTTCCACATCCGCGACGACCTGAGGAGCGGCCGGCTGGTGCCGGTGCTGGAAGCCTTTCGCGCGCCGGCCCAGGAGCCGCTCTACGTGGTCTACCAGGGCCGCAAGCACCTGAGCCCGCGCGTGCGGGCCTTCCTCGGCTTCATGGAAGAGTGCTTCGGCGACTGAGATTCAGCGCTTCACCCTGCCCCAGGCCTCGCCCGCGCGCCACACCGGCATCGCCGGCGCATTCGCCACCGCATACCCCAGGTTCAGGGTGAACTGGGCCTGCTGCACCATGCCCGACAGGTCCCAGCCCGGGTCGTACTGGTCGCTGACCTGGTGGTAGTCCTTGGTGAAGGCGCGCATGCGGCTGCCGGAGGCCGCCGGATCGTGGACGAAGGCGAAGCTGCCGTCGCCGGAGAACACGGCCGAGCCGACGTTGAAGGCGGGGACGCCGGCCCTGGCGAACATGAAGTGGTCGGCGCGGTAGTAGGCGCCGCCCAGGTCCGGCACGCTGGGCGCCAGGCTCAGGCCCATGGCCTTCGCCACCTGGCGCGAGGTCTCGAGCAGGGAGCTGCGCTCGGCGCCGGGTACGCCCATGTCGCGGGTCGGGCCGACGAAGTTCATGCTGTCGAGGTTGAGGTCGGCGGCGGTCCTGGCCAGCGGCCACAGCGGCGCGCGGGTATAGGCCAGGCTGCCCAGCAGCCCCTGCTCCTCGGCGCAGGGCCACAGGAAGATCTGGGTCCGGCGCGCCGGATGGGCCACCGCCGCCTGGGCCATAGCCAGCAGGGCCGCGGTGCCGGAGCCGTTGTCGATGGCGCCGTTCCAGATGTGGTCCGGCTGGCCGTTCTGTTCGTCGATGCCGAGGTGGTCCCAGTGGGCCGAATAGATGACCGCTTCCTCGCGCAGCTTGGGATCGGTGCCGGGCACGATGCCCGCCACGTTGTACTCGGCCACCTGGCGTACCGCGCTCTTCACCTCGGCGTGGGCGCTGGCTTTCAGCTCGACCGGGCGGAAGCCCTTCACCTCGGCGCGGGCGCGCAGCTGGTCGAGGTCCTGGCCGGCGGCCGCGAACAGGCGGCGCGCCATGTCTTCGCTGATCCAGCCCTGCAGCGCGTTGCCGGGGCCGGCCAAGTGGAACTGCTCGTGCGAGAAGCTGTTGGCCGGCACGCTCCACGGATAGGACGCGGACGCCGTCGTATGGATCAGCAGGATCCCGGCCGCGCCCTGGCGCAGCGCCTCGTCGAATTTATAGGTCCAGCGGCCGTACCAGGTCAGCGATTTGCCGGCGAAGCGCTGCGGCTCGGTGGCGGTCGGCTGCGGGTCGTTCACCATCGCCACCAGCAGCTTGCCCTTCACGTCGGCGCCCTCGAAATCGTTCCAGTGTTCCTCGGGCGCGTCGATGCCGTAGCCGACGAAGACCAGGGGCGCGTCCAGCCGGGTCTCGGCCTGGCCGCTCGCATTGGCGTACACGGCGTCCTGGCCGAAGGCCGCCTCGATGGTCTTGCCGCCGGCTTCGAAGCGCAGGCTGCTGCCGGGCCGGGTCTTCTGGCCGACCAGCTCGACCTTCTGGCGATAGCCCTTGCCGGCGGCCGGTTTCAGGCCGATCGCGGCGGCCTGGGTTTCCAGGTAGCGCACCGTGAGTTCGCCGCCGCGCTGGCCGGTGCCGCGGCCTTCGAGCAGGTCGTCGGCAAGGAAGGACAGGTGGGCGCGCAGCGGGGCTTCCAGCACGGCGGGTGCGGCGGCGGGAGCGGCGGCGTGGATGGCGGGCAAGGCGGCAATCAGGGTGGCGCCCAGCAGGGCGGCGCGGAATCGGCGGTCTGGCATGGATACGTCTTGTTGTCGTGTTTGTCTGAAGCAAGGATCTTAGCAGTCCCTGGCGCGTGGCGGCGACTAAATCGGCCAGGAAAATATTGTCACGATTTTACAATTCTCCGTCCGGCGATCCCGTTAYAATATGGACCACATGCCTTGGCCGCCTCGGCGGTGCCGCACCAAGATAAATCCAGTTGACCTGCATGGAAAGAGACGACAACAAGCGGCGACAATCCAGCGATGACGGGACGGCGCAGCCACAGGCGAGCGCTGCCGTGTACAGGCTGCGCCCGTGGCGCCGCATCAGTGGCCAGTTGGTCACGCTGATCGGCGAGAGCGGTTTTTGCGCATTGTTCGGCCGCGCCCTCCGCACGATGGCGGTCCGTTACGAGTGGTTGAGCGTGGATACTTCGCGCAAGACCATCGACGGACTGCTCGTTGCGTTGGAGCGCGACCTGGCAGGCGTCGAGCGCGCCGTGGCCGACATCGCGAACGCGGAGTTGCTGAACACATTCACCAGACAGCTGTCGTCGCTGATCGGCGAAGCGCTCACGGCCCGGCTCCTCGAGCAGGCCAGGGCTTCGGAGCAGGACGGACCGGAAGATGTACAGGAGCACAAGTAAATGACCGACAAAGTACGCCTGGGATTGCTGGCAACCGGGGTTCCGGGCCTCGATGTCCTCCTCGGCGGCGGCCTGACCGAATATTCCTTCACCCTGATCGCCGGCGCCCCCGGCAGCGGCAAGACCACGCTTGCGCACCAGATCATGTTCGCGCAGGCCGGTCCCGAACGGCGCGCCCTGTTCTTTACCGTGCTGGGCGAGCCGCCGCTGAAGATGCTGCGCTACCAGCAGCAGTTCGCCTTCTTCGACATGGCCAAGGTCGGGCCCGACATCCGCTACGTGAACCTGGCCGATGATTTACGAGCAGGCCATTTCCATGGAGTACTGGAACGCATCATGCGCGAGGTCGAGGATTTCGGTCCCGGCCTTGTCTTCGTCGATTCCTTCCGCTCGGTCATGCAATCTGCGCGCAGTGGCAACGAGGGGCTGTCGGACCTGCAGCAATTCATTCAGGAACTCGGTTCGCGGATGGCGACCTGGCAGGCCACCACTTTCCTGATCGGCGAATATTCCCAGGCCGACGTCGAAGCCAATCCGATCATCACCGTGGCCGACGGCATGATCACGCTGATCCAGGCAAACGAGGACAACTCGATGCTGCGCAAGATCCGCATCAACAAGATGCGCGGCCAGGCCCACATGACGGGCTCGCACACCATGCGCATCACCGACGACGGCATCCGCGTCTATCCGCGCGTGCTGCCGCCGCTGGCCGACGACCGCCTGCCGGGCAGCCCGGTTGACCGCAGTCCGCGCCGCATCCCGACCGGCACCGCCGGACTGGACGAGCTGCTGCGCGGCGGTCTGCCGCAAGGCCACACGATGCTGGTGTCCGGACCGACCGGCATCGGCAAGACCATCCTCGGCACCCGCTTCCTGCAGGCCGGCGCCGACCTGGGCGAGAAGGGCGTCGCCCTGTATTTCGAAAAGGGCACGGCGCGCCTGCGCAACGCCGAACTGGCCGCGCTGTCGCAGTCCGGCCAGGTCGAGGTGGTCGAGAGCCGTTCGCTTTCGCTCAGCGTCGAGGAATTGCTGGACGCGCTGATGTGCGCGATCGAGCGCACCGGCGCCACCCGGGTGGTCATCGATTCGCTGTCCGAGATCGAGCTCTACCTGGCGCCGGAAGTGCGCGCAGACCTGCGCCTGGCGGTATTCCGCACCCTGACCGCCCTGGCCAAGCGCGGTGTGACCGCGCTGGTGACGGTCGGCATGGAAGACGATTACATGGGCCTGCGCTTCAGCCCGAGCGCTTTGTCCTTCCTGACGGATGCCGTGGTGTCCCTGCGCTTTGCCGAGATCGAAGGCGAACTGCGCAAGATCATGATGGTCGTGAAGGTGCGCGGCTGCGATCACAGTTCGGAATTACGGGAATACAGGATCACGGACGCTGGCATCGAGGTCGATGGCAAGCCGAGCGAGTACGACGGACTGCTGACGGGACATCCGACGCCAAGGCGTTGACGGGAAAGGCATGGGCGAGGACGCAATGGAACCGCAAGACGACGACATCACGGCCTCGCAACAGCGCGCGAGCACGCACGAGGAGCCGCGCGTTGCCCTGCCGGAGGAATACCTGCTGCGCCGCATTCGCGTCCTCGAAGACGAAGTCGAGAGCCTGCGCGCCGCCGCCGCCGAACGGCGCCGCCTCGAATCCACTCTGGAGCAGCTGCGCGAAGCCAACGAGCACCTGGTGCTGGCGGCGGTGCAGGCCCAGCACCTCCAGGAAGACGCCGAAGCCGCCAACCGGCGCCAGAACGAGTTCCTCGCGATGCTGGCGCACGAGCTGCGCAACCCGCTGTCGCCGATCGGCATGGCGGCCTCGCTGCTGGAACGCGCCCCGGACGCCTCGCCCCAGATGCACAAGCTGTCGCGCGTGATCGCACGCCAGGTCGACCACATGGCCAAGCTGCTCGACGACCTGCTCGACGCCGCCCGCATCAGCAGCGGCAAGATCACCCTGTCGACCCAGCCGCTGGTGCTGGCCGACGTGCTGCAGCAGGCGGTCGAGACCATGCAGCCCTGTATCCAGGAACGCCGCCAGAGCCTGCAGCTTGAACTGCCGCCGGAAAACGTGTTGGTCGAGGGCGACCAGGTGCGCCTGACCCAGGTGTTCACCAACCTGCTGGCGAATGCCTCCAAGTACACCGGCGACGGCGGCAGGCTGCACTTGCGGGCTGCTGCCTACGCCGACGAGGTATCGGTGGCGATCGACGACGACGGCAACGGCATCGCGCCCGAAATCATCCCCTATATCTTCGACCTGTTCACCCAGGGGCCGCGCTCGCTGGCGCGCTCCGAGGGCGGCCTCGGTGTCGGCCTGAACGTGGTGCGCAACCTGGTGTCCATGCACGCCGGCACGGTGACGGCGGAGAGCCAAGGYCCTGGCCAGGGCAGCTGCTTCACGGTGCGCCTGCCGCGCTCCGGCAGCCACAGCATCGGCCGCGGCCCGGCCCAGGTGGCCGTTACCGGCGGACGCAAGCGGGTGCTGGTGGTGGAAGACAATCCGGACACCTGCGCCACCCTGGCGGCCTGCCTGCGCGAAGAGGGACACGAGGTGGTGACCGCGCTCGACGGGCGCAGCGGCCTGGCGGCGGCGCTCGAGCGGCCTTACGACGTGATCGTGTGCGACGTCGGCCTGCCTGGCCTGGATGGATTTGGCCTGATCCGCGCGGTGCGCGCGACGATGGGAAAGGGAGAGCAGAGCACGCGGCCCCTGGCGATCGCCCTGACCGGCTACGGCCAGCCCGAGGACGAAGCGCGAGGCCGCGAGGCCGGCTTCGACCACTACCTGGTCAAGCCGGTCGGGCTGGATGCGCTGCTACCGCTGATCGACGCCTCGCAGCCGCATTTCTGATTCCTTATTTGCGCAGGAAGCCACCGAGGCGCTGCACCGCCTCTTCGATCCGCTCGTACCTGGTCGCATACGAAAAGCGCACGTGGCGGCTCGGCGCGGCGAAGCCGAAGTCGTCGCCCGGCACGATCGCCACATGGGCGTCTTCCAGCACCGCCTTGCCGAAAGCGGTGCTGTCGCCGGCGAGGCGGTGCGGCAGGTGCGAGATATCCGCGTACACGTAGAATGCGCCGTCCGGCATCACCGGCACGGAAAAGCCCAGTTCGCGCAGGGCCGGCACCAGGAAATCGCGGCGGCGCTGGAATTCCAGGCGACGCGCTTCGAAGATCTCCAGCGCGTCGTCGCGGAAGCAGGCCAGGGCGGCATGCTGGGCGATGGTGGGCGCGCAGATGAACAGGTTCTGGGCCAGTTTCTCGATCGCCGGCACCAGGGTTTCCGGCACCACCAGCCAGCCCAGGCGCCAGCCGGTCATGCTGAAATACTTCGAGAAGCTGTTCACGGTGATGACATTGTCGTCGAGCGCGAGGGCGCTGACCGGCTTGCCGTCGTAGGACAGGCCCTGGTAGATCTCGTCGACGATGGCGAAGCCGCCACGCTGCCTGACGGCGGCCAGCAGCTCGCGCGCCTGCGGCACGGTCATCGAGGTACCGGTCGGGTTCGAGGGCGAGGCCACCAGCACGCCGCGGGTGCGGTCGTGCCAATGCTCGGCCACGTGGGCCGCCGTGAGCTGGTAGCGTTCCGCGGCGCTCGCATACAGGAGGGTCGGCTTGCCGCCGAAGGCGCTCACGAAGTGGCGGTTGCAGGGATAGCAGGGGTCCGGCATCAGGACTTCGTCGCCCTCGGCCACCAGGGCGGCGCAGGCCAGCAGCAGGCCGGCCGAGGCGCCGGCGGTGACCACGATGCGGCGCGGATCGATGTCCAGGCCGTAGAAGCGGGCATAGTGGCCGGAAATCGCCTCGCGCAGCGCCGGCAGGCCCAGCGATTCGGTGTATTGGGTGGCGCCGCCGCGGATCGCTTCCATGGCGGCCTGCGCCACCATGTCCGGTGCGGTGAAGTCGGGTTCGCCGACGCTCATGCTGACGACGTCGATGCCGGCGCGGCTCATGGCGGCAGCCTGCTTGACCATTTCCATGACGCGGAAGGGTTCGATGGCGTCGACGCGGGATGCGACCTGGAGAGCGCGGGTCGCGAGCGCGCTGGTATTCTGTGTATCTGGCATCCGCTTATCTTACCTCAGGCCGGCGCCGGSTGCTCGGCGCGCAGCAGCCGGGCGCAGTCGGCGGCCGGCAGCGGCTTGCTGACGTAATAGCCCTGGATTTCGTCGCAGTCATACCTTTCCAGCTCGCGTATCTGTTCGACATTCTCGACGCCCTCGGCCACCACTTTCAGGTTCAGGCTGTGCGCCAGCCGGATCACGGCCTTGGTGATGGCGGCGTCGTCGAGGTCGTCCGGCAGGTCGCGAACAAAGGTGCGGTCGATCTTCAGGGCGTCCAGCGGGAAGCGCTTCAGGTAGGCCAGGCTCGAATAGCCGGTGCCGAAATCGTCCACCGACAGGCGCATGCCGAGCGCCTTGATGCGCGACAGGATCGCCACCGCCGCCTCCGGATTCGTCATCAGCATCGATTCGGTCAGCTCGAATTCCAGCAGGGTCGGATCGACCCCGGCCTTGCCGACGATGCGTTCGATGACGGCGGCCAGGTCGGCCTGCTGCAGCTGGCGGGCCGACAGGTTGATCGCCACCGGCGGCATGGGCAGGCCGGCCGCTTCCCAGCTGCGCAGCTGGCGGCAGACTTCGCCGATCACCCATTCGCCGGCCGGCAGGATCAGGCCGGTGTCCTCGAGGATGGAGATGAATTCGAGCGGCGCTACCAGGCCGCGCTGCGGATGGTTCCAGCGCAGCAGGGCCTCGAAGCCGCTGATGCTGCCGCTCGCGAGGTCGAGCTTGGGCTGGTAGTGCAGCAGGAATTCGTCGCGTTCCAGCGCCTGGCGCAGCTGGGACTCGAGCTGCAGGCGCTGGGCCGCGTTCTCGTGCTGGGCCGCCGAATAGAACTGCCAGGTGTTGCGGCCGCTGTTCTTGGCGCCGTACATGGCGGTGTCGGCGCTCTTGAGCAGCTGCTCGGCGCTGGTGCCGTCTTCCGGATAGCTGGCGATACCGATGCTGGCCGAGACGAACAGCTGCTGGCCCTGCAGGTGGAAGGGCTGGGCCAGCGCCTCGACGATGCGGGTCGCGATCAGCGAGGCGTCGCCCGAATGCCGCTCGTTCGCGCCGAGCCAGGGCAGCACCACCGCGAATTCATCGCCGCCCAGGCGCGCCACCACATTGTCTTCGCGCGCGCAGGCTTCCAGGCGCGCCGCGGCCTGCACCAGCAGCTGGTCGCCGACGCCGTGGCCGAGCATGTCGTTGACGTTCTTGAAGCGGTCCAGGTCGATGAACATCACGGCGGCGCGGTGGCCGTGGCGGCCGGCGCGGTCAATCGCCTCTTCCAGGCAGGCACCCAGCTGGCGCCGGTTCGGCAGATTGGTCAGGGAGTCGTACTGGGCCAGGTAGGTCAGGCGCCGGCGCGCTTCCTGGCGCTCGACCCAGGTGGCGAGGATGTTGGCGATCCCGCGCAGGAACACGGCGTCGTCCTCGTCGAAGCGGCGCTGGCCGTCGCAGTAGGCGCCCAGCACGCCGTACTGGCCGACGCCGGCGTCGAGGCCGGCGCGCAGGCCGTGCATCGCCGCCAGCGGCGCGAACCAGGGGCGCAGGCCGGTTGCCGCCGGTTCCGCCAGCGGAGCGCCGGCGCAGCCGAGCTGCAGTCCGGCCGCCTGCGCCAGCCTGCCGGCGCCGCTGCGCAAGGTCAGCTGGCGCTCCGGGCCGATCTCGAACAGGGCGGCGCAGGGCGTGCCGAGGCCGTGCGCGGCGGCCTGCACGGCGTCGACGAACAGGTCGTCGAGGTCGTTGGCGGCCAGGGCCTTGCGGCCGAGCTCCGCGATCAGGGTCTGGCGCTTGGCGTTTTCCACGATCGCGCGTTCGAATTCCTTGCGCTCGGTGATGTCGATGTCGATGCACAGGTAGCGCTCGATGGCGCCGTCCGCCTCGAAGATCGGGACGATGGTCCGGTACCACTGCAGGCGGCCGGCGCGGCCTTCGACCGTGACCTCGCCGTTCCAGACCTGGGGCGAGGGACTCCAGGCCGCGGCGCTGCCGGCCGGACGGCCGAATTCGGCCAGCTCGCGGCCGAGCGCCTCGGCGCGCGTGTAGCCGCTGCTGCGCTCGAACAGTTCGTTGACGCCGACGATGCGGCCGGCCGGGTCGACGTCGCACACGATGGCGGCCTGGTCCACCGCGCTCTTGTGCTGCATGAGGGAGTTCATCAGCGAGTCGATGCGCTGGCCGTACTGCACGCGCAGGCTGGCGGCGCCCCGGTTGACGGCGCGGATCGCTTCCTGGATCTCGGTCGGGGCGTCGGCCTGCAGGTCGGCTTCGGCGGTGACGCGGCCGGCGGCGACGTCGTCCTCGAAGGAGCGCAGGCGGCCCAGGTTCGACAGCCAGCGCTTCAGCAGGGTGCGCAACAGCGCCACCCCGAGCACGAAGGCGACCAGGGCGAAGGTCGCGGTCTCGATCACCAGCGCCCATAGTTGGGAGGCGATCTTGTCGGCGTCGAACTCGAGCCGGATCACGCCGTAGTCGCGGCCGCCGACATTGGCCACGCGGTTGACCTCGTACAGCTTGGAGGCGATCAGCTGCGTCAGCCAGTCCGGCGCCGGCACGCGTTCGATTTTCGGCGCCTGAACCCGCAGCGTGCCGCCGGCGACGTCGATGAAGGCGGCGCTCTTGAACGGCGACTGGAACAGCATCTTGCCGAGGGTGCGCTGAACGGTGTCGTAGTCGCCGATCACCGCGCTGTCCTCGATGTTCTGGGCCGCGACCTCGATCAGGGTCATGGCCGCGTCCTGGGTCTCGTCGACGTGCTGCAGGAACTGGTAGCGGTAGAACAGGGCCAGGCCGATGCCGAGGAAGAGCAGCATGGTGAGGCTGAAGACGGTGAATACCCGGCCGGCCAGGGAACGCGGCAGCAGGGCGGTCGGCGACATCTTCCTGAGTGTCGAAGACATGCGGCTCAGCACGGTCATGGCGCCGTTCCTGTGTTAGCGCAGGCTGGCCGGCGCGTCGGCGTAGAAAGCCCGGTAGCCGGCGTAGTCGGCGTCGCCGGCCGGGACGAAGGCGACCGGCTTGGGTGCGCGCACCAGCTCGGTTGCGGCGTCCAGTATCTTGCGGCCTTCCGGATCGTCCCGCATGGTCAGGAAGGCCCTGGCGACGGCGCGCACCTCGGCGGCCGGCACGCGGGGCGAGGCCATCAGCGCCAGTTCGTTGTATGGCGGCGAGCTCCACAGGACCCGGAAAGCCTTGCCTTCGCGCTTCGCATAGCCGTCTACCAGTTGTGAGTTGGCGCCGGTCGCCTTGACCTTGCCGGCAAACATCTGACTGAAGGCGGCGTCGTGGTTGCCGGTGAAGACCGGGGTGACGGCAATATTCTTGCGAAGCAGCTGGGCGTAGGGAATCTTGTAGGCCACCAGGGCTTCGGGCCCAGGGAAGGCGATGGCGTTGCCGGCCAGCTCACCGATGTCCTTGACCGGCGAATCGGCCGGGACCACGATCACGCCGTGCACCGGCGGCGCATCGCGGCGGCCGAACACGGTCCAGCCCATTTTTTCGCGGTCCGGGCTGAACAGGTGGTTGGTGAAGGCGAAATCGACTTCGCGCGCCAGCACGTAACTGGTGGTGTCGGCCGAGGTGCGGCCCAGCTTGAGGTTCAGATGCACGCCGCTCTTGTTCGAGACGTAGCGGATGATGGGATTCCAGAAGCTGGCCGAGATCTGCAGGTTGTACTGGTTGACCGGCGAGAAGTTGTAGCTGTGCGGTTCGGCGGCCGCGGCGCGCGCGAACAGGAGACAGGCCAGCGTCAACAGGCCGGTTTTGGGGAGCGTGTGCATGGTGTCGTGACAGGTCATGGACGCCGCTGCGCCCGGTAGAGTCACGCACTATATATCAGATTTCCTTTTTGCAACAGATCGGGTCTGTTCGCCAATCTTTCTTCTGATGCGCACACGCGACAGACGGAGCGATGGGGGAGAAGGGGGCGCAGGACGCGCCCCCGGATGGCGTTGAAACTTACTGGTGCGACTGGTGGCTGGCCGTCAGCTTGCGCATCAGGGGCAGGGCCAGCAGGGCGATCACGGTGCAGGCCACCGCGCCCATGCCCAGCTTGTTGAACAGGCTGGTGTAGATCGGCAGGGTCTGCACCGGATCGGTCAGGTCCTTCGGCACGCTGGCCAGGTTGGCGACCACGCCGCCCAGGTATTGGGAGATACCGGTGGCAACGAAATAGGCGCCCATCATGAAGCCGCTCATGCGGGCCGGCACGTAGCGCGCCACCATCGCCAGGCCCAGGCCCGACACCAGCAGTTCGCCCAGCGAGTACAGGCCGTAGCCGGCGATCATGACCCACGACGAGGTCATGCCGTTCACCGCGAAGGCGCCGGCCACGCCGTAGGCGAAGAAGCCGGCTGCCACCGCGGCGAAGCCGAGCGCGAACTTGCCGGCGATCGACAGGTCCTTGCCGGTGCGGCCTGCGGCCGAGTACACCCAGGCAAGCACCGGGCTCAGCACCATGATCCAGATCGCGTTCAGGGCCTGGAACTGGGCCGGCGACCAGGTCCACAGGTGGGCACCGAAGACACTGAAGTCGAGCTCGACGTTACGCAGGGCGAACAGCGACAGCGAGGTCGACATCTGCTGGTAGAAGATGAAGAAGAACACGGTCTGCAGGGTCAGCACCAGGGCGGCGATCAGGCCGGCGCGCTCGCTCGGCTCGCTCTTGCGGATCAGGTGCACGAAGATGCCCAGCACGACGAAGCCGGCCAGGTAGACGAAGGCGCGCGCCAGGCCCTGGTTTTCCAGGATCTCGGCCGAGCCGAACACCACCAGCACGGCGCCGACCAGCACGGCGGCCAGCTTGCCGACCTGCAGGGGACGCTCGTCCGGCAGGCTGCCGACGTGGGCGATGGTGGCGCGCATCAGGGCCACGTTCAGCAGGCCGACCACCAGGCCGACGGCGCAGACCCCGAAGGCGGCGTGCCAGCCGAAGTTGTTGCCGTACGTGGCGTTGACGTAATCCTTGATCCAGGGCGTGGCCAGCATCGAGACGGTCGAGCCGACGTTCACGGCCATGTAGTACAGGGTGAAGGCGGAGTCGATCTTGGAATCGTCGCCTTCATAGATCTTGCGCACCAGGTTGGCGGTGTTGGGTTTGAACAGGCCGTTGCCGACCACTACCACGCCGAGGGCGCAGAACAGGAAGCGGGTGCTCTCGGTCGGTACCGCCATCAGCGCGTAGCCGACGGTCAGGACCATGGCGCCGAGGTACATCGAGCGCTTGGTGCCCAGCACCTTGTCGCCGATCCATCCACCGATTGCGGGAGCGACGTAGATCAGGGCGGCGGCCGCGCTCCAGACCAGGTTGGCGCGGCTGTCCTCGAAGCCGAGGCGTTCGACCATGTAATAGACGATCAGCGCCTGCATGCCGTAATAGCCAAAGCGCTCCCACAGCTCGATCAGAGCGACGGTGAGGAAGGAACGGGTTTGTGTGTAGGGTAGGGGTAGGGTTTCGGTTTTCATGGGTCTCCCGGATTCTCGGATGCCTGCCTTGTGGACAAGCAATCCCCGGATGCTACGCGACCCCGGCCCTTCGCGCAATGCCGGAAAACGGCGCGTAAAGACTGTCGTGGCGGGCTCTGCGGCTTTTTTCGCTGTCGTGCGGCACGAAAAAACTTGCTGAATATAAAATTGAACGTTGCCCGAGTCTGTCCGACCAATCGAGGATCGAAACGACACCATGAGAGTGCGCACCCACCTAAGCCTGCTTGCCGCGGCGGTCTTCCTGCCCATGATCGTCGGCGCCGGCGTCGCCATCAAGCTGCTGCTCGATGCGGAGCGCCATGCGGTGCTGCGCGGCATGCAGGAACTGGCGCGGGCTTCCGTGCTGGCGATGGACCAGGAATTGACGGCCGCGATCGCCGCCGGCCAGGCCCTGTCGACCTCGGCGCGCCTGCAGCAAGGCGATTTCCGCTCCTTCTATGTGCAGTCGCAGGCGGCGAATGCCGGCAGCGGCCGCCAGAGCGCGGTGCTGCAAGAGGATGGCCAGCAACTTTTCAATACCGCGGTCCCCTACGGCCAGCCGGTGGCGGCCCCGGCACGCGGCGCCCTCCAGCGGGTGCGCGCCGTGTTCGCGCGCCAGCGTCCGACCGTGTCGAACCTGATCGTCGGCAGTTCCACCCACCGCTACATCATCTCGGTCGAGCTGCCGTTGGTGCTGGACGACGGCCGCCGGGTCCTGCTCGACCAGTGGTTCGGTATTTCCCACCTGAACAGCCTGCTGCCGCGCGACGTCCCGGCCGGCTGGCAGGTGGCGGTGTTCGACCGCGACGGCGCGACCCTGGCCCGCAACGGCGCCTGGTTGGCCGAGATCGCTTCGCGCGCCCGTCCCGACCTGCTGGCGGCGTTGCGCTCCGGCGCGGTCCAGGCCGATGCCGCCGATGCCAGAGGTGCGCCGATGACGGTGGCGCTGGCCCGCTCGGCCCTGTCCGGCTGGACCGCAGCGATCGGGGTGCCGTCCAGCGAACTCGCGGCCACCGCGGCGCGCGCGGTGTCGCTGATCGCCGCGACACTGCTGTGCGCGGTGGTGCTGGCGCTGGCGGGGGCGATCCTGTTCGCGCGGCGCCTGTTGGCGGCGACGGAATACCTGGGCGCCGCCACCGAGGGCATGGCGGAAGGCTGGCTGCCGCCGCCGGCCGACCTGCGGATCACCGAACTGAACAGCTTGCAGCAGGTGCTGCACGCCGTCTCGAGGCGCCTGCAGAAGGCCGAGACCGGACGCCGCAAGCACCTGGCCGAAGTGCAGGCGGCGCGCAGCGTGGCGGAGTCGCAGAATCGCGCCAAGGACGAATTCCTGGCCATGCTGGGCCATGAGCTGCGCAATCCGCTGGGCGCGATCAGCTCCGCCATCGCCCTGATCCAGATGGGGGCGAGCGGTCCGGCGGCGGAACGCGCCCATCAGATCATCGGGCGCCAGAGCCGCCACCTGGCGCACCTGGTTGACGAGCTGCTCGACGCCAACCGCGTGTTGAGCGGCAAGGTGGTGCTGGCGCTGGCGCCGCTCGAGCTGGCCGCCGCCGTGCGCGAAGCCGCGCTGACCCTGCAGACCCGGGGCGCCACCAGCGAGCATCACGTCGAGCTCGACCTCGAGCCGGTGTGGGTGAACAGCGATCCGACCCGCCTGCAGCAGGTGATCGGCAACCTGGTCGAGAACGCCGCCAAGTACACCCAGGCCGGCGGCCACATCCGCGTCAGCACGCGCCGGCGCGAAGACATGGCGGAGCTGGTCGTGGCGGACGACGGCAAGGGCATCGAGGCCGAGCTGCTGCCGCGCGTGTGGGACGTGTTCGTGCAGGGCAAGGTGGCGAATCGCAGCAAGGGCGGCCTCGGGATCGGGCTGGCGGTGGTCAAGTCGCTGGTCGAGCAGCAGCACGGTTCGGTGGCCGTGGTCAGCCGTGGCGCGCGGCAGGGCAGCACCTTCACGATCCGCTTGCCGCTGGCGCCCGAGGCCGTGGCCGCCGTCGAGGCGCCGGCGCCCGAGGCGGCGCCGCTGGACGGCCTGCGGGTGCTGGTGGTCGAGGACAACCAGGACCTGCGCGAGATGATGTGCGCACTGCTGGCCTCGCGCGGCTGTGCGGTGAGCTGCGCCGCCGATGGCCATGGCGGCATCGCGCTGGCCCGCAACGCGCTGCCGCAGATCGCCTTCATCGACATCGACCTGCCCGACATCTCGGGCCACGAGGTGGCGCGCGCGCTGGGCGAGCAGGGCGGGATCCGGCTGGTGGCCGTTACCGGCTATGGCCAGCCGGAGGATGTGCGGCGCGCGCTGGCGGCCGGCTTCGACCGCCATCTCAAGAAACCGGTGCGACTGGAAGACCTCGAACGCGCGATCGGCGAGCTCGACGTGGTGCGCTGAATACAGTCAAGCAACAAAGAATGCGCCGTCTGCCGCAAACGCTTGCGGCAGCATTTCCCTCTCTTTGACAGCGCTACCATTTGTCCTGGGCAATCGCCCGGCGCAGACCCGGGGTCGGAGCGTTTTCGCCGCCGCTGCCGCTCGAGCTCGTCTTTATGCAAGCAGGATCCTGTACGATTGAATTCCCATTGGAGATTATCGAGTTGTAAAGTATTCTTGGTTTCAAATGTGAGGTACCAGATACTCACAACAACCTTATATCCTCATTTATGGCTGACTCCTCCCCAGGTTCTGCCGTTGGATACCGCGATGACGCCGTCATCGCGGGACTGCTTCATGAGCGCGGTGTGCATGTCCAGGGCCGCGACCCGGCCGCCGAGCGCAGTGCGCTGGCCTTGCTGGCCCAGTGCCTGGCCGACGAGCCCGAGCTGTTGCTGCAGCGGATAGCCGAGACGGCGCGCGCGCTGTGCGGTGCGAGCGCGGTGGTGATCGCCGTGCGCGAACCCGGCAAGGATGGCGAGGAAATCTGCTGGTGTGCGGTGGTGGGCGGCGGCGACGGCCAGGTGGGAAAGCGCTTTCCGCTGCAATCCTGCCCCTGCGGCGTATGCGTGCAGGCGGATGGCGCGGTGCTGTTCGAACACCCGGAACGGGAGTTCGAATCGGTCCGTGAGGCCGGCGTGAAGGTGGCGGAAGCCCTCGGCGTGCCGTGGCGCGTGCGCGGGCGTCCGGCCGGCGCGCTGATGGCGATCCTGGCCGACGAGGGCGAGAACTTCGATGCCCACGACCTCGAGCTGCTGCGCGAACTGGCAGGCTTCGCCGCCGCCGCGCACCGGGCCGGCGGCGCCCTGCGCGACAATCCGGACCCCGAACGGCTCGAGCGCGAAGTGGAGCAGCGGATGCGGCCCGTCCTCGAAAGCAAGCAGACGCTGGAGCGGGAGGTCGAGGAAAGCCGCGCCGCCGAGCGCGCGCTGCGCGAACACAAGGCCCTGGTCGATGCCACCCTCAGCATCAGCACCGTCGGCGTCGCCTACTTCGACCTCGACGGCACCATCCACGAAGTGAACGAAGCCTACCAGCGCATGACCGGCTACAGCGGGGAAGAGCTGCGCGATTTCGAGAACTGGAAGGCCTCGACCGCGCCCGAGTTCTGGGACCTGACCCTGCGCTCGGGCTACGAGCTGCGCGACATCGGGGTCACGCGTCCCTACACCAAGCAGATGCTGCGCCGGGACGGCAGCCGCTGGTGGGGCCTGTACGCGCCGGCCCGCATTTCCGGCGAGGGCGCGAACGCGCGCTGCGTCTGCTTCATCCTCGACGTCACCGAACTGAAGGAGGCCGAGGCGCGCCTGGCCGAGAGCGAGCAGCGCTTCCGCGCCCTGGTCGAGGGTTTCGGCCAGGCGGTCTGGGAGACCGATGCGGACGGCAACTTCGTCGCCCCTTCTCCCAGTTGGTGCGCGTATACCGGGCAGCGCGAGGCGTCCTCGATGGGCAAGGGCTGGCTCGATGCCGTGCATCCGGACGACCGCGACTACGTGCGCCGCGAATGGCTCGCCGCGCTGGCGATGCGGCGCGGGATCAACATGGAATTCCGCGTCCACGTGGCGATGGGCGGCTGGCGCTGGACCAATGTGCGCGCCGCGCCCCTGTTCGGCCCGGACGGCAGCCTGCGCAAGTGGTTCGGCATGAACATCGACATCGACGAGCGGCGCCGTACCCAGGCCGCGCTGGCCGAGAGCGAGCGCCGCTACCGCATGCTGTTCGAGGCGATGGACGAAGGCTTCCTGCTGGCCACCGTGCAGCACGACGAGAACGGCCGCGCGGTCGGGCTGGCGTATTCGGAAGCGAATCCGGCGGCGGTGCGCATGACCAGCATCCACTACGTCGGCCCCGGCCAGCTGAAGGTGAGGCCCGAGCACGAGCCCTGCTGGCTGGATGCCTGCGCCCAGGTCGCGCGCACCGGCGTCAGTGCGCGCTCGCAGTGCTTTGCCGAGGCGCTGTCCTGCTGGTTCGATTTCTATGTATATCCGGTCGGCGGCGGCGAGGCGCCGCGGGTGGCGATCCTGTTCCACGACATCACGGTGCGCAAGCGCGCCGAGGACGCGCTGCGCGAGAGCGAAGCCCGGTTCCGCGCGCTGGCCGACGCCTCGCCGGCCCTGATCTACCAGTTCGACGCCGACGGCTGCCTGATGTACCTGAACCAGCGCGGCCCCGACGAGGGCGGCCCGGCCGGCGAGGCCGACGGCTGGCGCGCCATCGTCCAGCCGGACGACATGAACGCCTACCTGCTGGAAGTCTGCGAGGGCATCCGCCAGCGCGCCGCCTACACCCAGCGGGTCCGGGTGCCGGCGCGCGACGGCAGCTGGCGCTGGTTCGAATCGCATGCCGCGCCCTGGTACACGGGCGACGGCCAGCACCGCGGCTACGTCGGCATCTCGCTCGACATCACCGGCGCCGTGCAGGCCGAGGAAGCGCTGAAGGAGGCCGACCGCCGCAAGGACGAGTTCCTGGCGACCCTGGCCCACGAGCTGCGCAACCCGTTGGCGCCGATCAGCAACGCGGTCCAGCTGATGCGCCGGCCCGACGGACGGCGCCAGTCCGACCGCGTGGTCGAGATGGTCGGGCGCCAGGTGCGCCAGATCGTGACCCTGGTCGACGACCTGATGGAAGTCTCGCGCATCACCCGCGGCAAGATCGACCTGCGGCTGGAGCGGGTGCCGATCGGCGAGATCATCCACAGCGCGGTCGAGACCAGCCAGCTGGCGATCGAGCGCGCCGGCCACCAGCTGGCGGTGGCCCTGCCGGAGGAGCCGCTGGTGCTGCAGGCCGACCGCGTGCGCCTGACCCAGGTGTTCGCCAACCTGCTCAACAACGCCGCCAAGTACACCGATCCGGGCGGCCGCATCTGGGTCGAGGTCTGGCGCGAGGATGGGCAGGTCCTGACCTCGGTGCGCGATACCGGGATCGGCATCCCGGCCGAGTCGCTGGGACGGGTGTTCGACATGTTCGCCCAGGCCCACCGCGCGGTCGGGCGCGGCCAGGGCGGTCTCGGGATCGGCCTGACCATGGTGCGCAGCCTGGTCGAGATGCACCACGGGAGCGTCGAGGCGCACAGCGGCGGCAGCGGGGCGGGCAGCGAATTCCTGGTGCGCCTGCCGCTGGCGCCGGTGGACGAGGGCCGCAGCGAGCGCCCGGGCCTGGCTCTGGCGCGGCCGAACGCGCCCTTCGCCGGCCAGCGCATCATGGTGGTGGACGACAACCGCGATGCCGCCGATACCCTCGGCCTGCTGCTGGAAGCCGACGGTGCCGACGTGCGCGTGGTCTACGACGGCCGCGCCGCGCTGGCGATGGCGGAAAGCTTTCTGCCGTCCAGCGTCCTGCTCGATATCGGCATGCCCGGCATGGACGGCTACGAGGTCGCGCGCCGCCTGCGCCAGGACGAGCGCTTCGCCAACATGCGCATCATCGCGCTGACCGGCTGGGGCCAGGATTCGGACCGCCGCCAGACCCGCAACCGTGGCTTCAGCCATCATTTGACCAAGCCGGTCAGCCTGGAGGACCTTCACCGAATCCTGATCTGACGCAAAATATCGACAAATCGCAATAATTTCCAGGCGKTTTCATTCACCCTGCATTTTTTATGCAAAGTGAGTTAGCTAACGTCAAAGCCCGATAGCGGCTGATAGACTGAAATCACGTCAACCCGTATTGGGAGGCAGCGATGACGTGGATTTCAGAATTTGTCAGGTATCTATCCGTGCTGGGCGACCCCAGGCTGGAGCCGGGCACGGTCGAAGGACTGCCCCCGTTCGCGCTGCGCCAGACGGCCGATGCGCTGAAGGCCGCCGGCTGGACCACGACCTATGAATACAATGGCGATGACGCCTGGGTCGACTACGCCCGCATCGACATGCGCAAGGGCCGCTCCAAGCTCAGGATCCTGTGGGACCCGGACAGCGGCGGCAGCATCGACGGGCCGCAGACCGTGCTCGAAGGGCTGCGCCCGCTCGACCCGTGGATGGACGAAGCCGGCGAGGGCCGGATCGATTATCAGAAGCGCTCGTCCGGACCCAGGTAGCGCCACTGCCCGGCGGGCAGCTCGCCCAGCTTGACGCGGCCGATCCGCACCCGCTTCAGGCCGATCACCTTCAATCCGACCATGTCGCACATGCGGCGGATCTGGCGCTTGCGGCCTTCCTTCAGGGTAAAGCTGAGCTGGTCGTCGTTCTGCCAGCGCACCTTGGCCGGCAGCAGCGGCTTGCCGTCCATCCACAGGCCGTGGTTGAGCTTCTTGAGCTCGGCGTCCGGCAGCTTGCCTGGCTTGGTGTACTGGACCCGCACCAGGTATTCCTTCTCGATCGCCGTGTCCTCGCCGATCAGCTGGCGCGCGATGCGGCCGTCCTGGGTCAGCACCAGCAGGCCGACCGAGTCGATGTCCAGGCGCCCGGCCGGCACCAGGGAGCGCAGCTGGGTCGGGTGGAACTGCTCGGGCGAGGGATCGTCCTTCCAGCGGTTTTCCGGCTTGACCAGCACCACGGCCGGCTTGTAGCCGTCTTCGGCCTGGCCGCTCACATAGCCGACCGGCTTGTTGATCAGCACCGTCACGCGCTTGCTCTGCTCGGCTGCGGCCTGGCGCTCCACCGTGATCTTCTGGTGCGGCAGCACCTTGCTGCCCAGTTCGTTTACGACCTTGCCGTCGACCCGCACCCAGCCTTTGGCGATCCAGTCGTCGGCTTCGCGGCGGGAGGAGAGGCCCAGTTCGGACATGCGTTTGGAGAGGCGTACGGGTTCGGTCATAAGTGGTAAAAGTTGAACCGTCGTCCCCGCGCAGGCGGGGACCCAAGTTTGCAAGCGCTGTCGTAACGCATCCAACTTGGGTCCCCGCCTTCGCGGGGACGACGTTGGTTAAATTTTCAAAGCGTCGAGCAGCTCGGTCTCCAGCTGCACCTGCACCCGCTGATTATGCAAGGCCTGCCCATCGATCAGGAACACGTCCTCGACGCGCTCCCCGAGCGTCATGATCTTGGCGGTATGCAGGTTGATGCGGTAGCGCGCCAGCACGCTGGCGATCGCATACAGCAGGCCGTTGCGGTCGTTGGCGGCGATCGACAGCAGCCAGAACTGGCCGCGCTCGTCCGGGCGCAGCTCCACGGTCGGGATGATCGGGAAGTTGCGCGACATCCGCGACAGGCGGGCGCGCAGCGGTGGGCTGAGCGCTTCCTGGCGGGTCAGCACCTCGCACAGCTCGTGCTCGATCAGGCTGATGATGTCGCGGTAGTTGTTGGCGAAATTCTCGTCCGTGATCAGGAAGGTGTCGAGCGCGTAGCCGTCCCGGGTCGTGTGGATCTTGGCGTCGAGGATCGAGAAGTTCTTGCGGTCGAAATAGCTGCAGATGCGCGCGAACAGGTCGGGCTGGTCCTTCACGTACACCGTCACCTGCAGGCCTTCGCCGATCGGCGCCAGGCGCGATTTCACCACCGGCTTGTCGCGTCCCAGCTTGTCGACCAGGGCCCGGGTCTGCCAGGCGATGTCGGAGGCGTCATGGCGCAGGAAGTAGGCGACGTCGAGCTGTTCCCAGAGTTTCTCGTGGGCGTGCGGGCCGAGCCCGAACAGGCGCAGCGTGGCCAGGGCTTCCTGCTGGCGCGCCCGCAGTTCGCGGTCGGCCGAAGGCGGTTCGCCGCCCAGCACCCGCAGGGTCATCTTGTACAGGTCTTCCAGCAGCTTGGCCTTCCAGGCGTTCCACACCTTGGGGCTGGTGCCGCGGATATCGGCCACGGTCAACAGGTAGAGGGCGGTCAGGTGGCGTTCGTCCTTCACGAGGCCGGCAAACGCCGCGATCACGTCCGGATCGGATAAATCCTGCTTCTGCGCCACCTGCGACATGGTCAGGTGCTGCTCGACCAGGAATACCACCAGCTCGGTGTCTTCCTGCGAGATGCCGTGGTCGCGGCAGAATTCGAGCACGTCCTGCTTGCCGAGTTCGGAGTGGTCGCCGCCGCGGCCTTTCGCGATGTCGTGGAAGAGGGCGGCCACGTACAGCAGCCAGCGGTCGCGGAAGTTCGCGATCAGCTGGCTGCAGAAGGGGTATTCGTGGGCGTGTTCCGTCATCGTGAAGCGGCGCATGTTCCGCACCACCATCATGATGTGCTGGTCCACCGTGTAGACGTGGAACAGGTCGTGCTGCATCTGGCCGATGATGCGGCGGAAGTTCGGCAGGTAGCGGCCCAGCACGCCCATGTCGTTCATGCGGCGCAACGCGTGCACCAGGCCGACCGGGGCTTGCAGGATGCGCAGGAACAACGCGCGATGCAGGGGATTGGCGCGGAAGGATTCGTCGATCAAGGTGCGCGCATGCCACAGCGCGCGCGTGGTGCGCGCCGTCATGCCCTTGATGTCGGGACGTTCCGTCATCACCACGAAGATTTCCAGCACCGCGGACGGGTTGGCCTCGAAGGTGTCGTCCGCGGCGATGTCGATGAAGCCGTTGACTTCGTTGAAGCGCGGATTGATCGGCATCGGCCTTGATGCCTGGGGGAACAGCTGGGCCTCGATGTTCTGCAGCAGGATGGTGTTCATCTGGGTCACCACCTTGGCGGCCCAGTAATAGCGCTGCATCAGGTATTCGCTGGCGCGGCGCGCTTCCAGGCCCTGGCCGGTCGAGGTCAGGCCGAAGGTCTCGGCGATCTGGGTCTGGACGTCGAACACCAGGCGGTCCTCGCGGCGCCGGGTCTGCAGGTGCAGGCGCACGCGGATGTCCTTGAAGGCGTACTCCTTCTCCATCAGCTGGCGCGCCTCGGCCCGCGTGATCAGGCCGCGGATCGCCAGCTGGGTCCAGGAATTGCCGAGTCCCGCCGCCTTCGCCACCCACAGGATCACCTGCAGGTCGCGCAGGGCGCCCGGGCTCTCCTTCACGTTCGGTTCCAGGCTGTAGGGCGTGAACTCGTACTTGGCGTGGCGCAGCCGCATCTCGGCGGTCTTGGCGTGGAAGAAGGCCTGCGGATCCATCGCTTCGGCATAGCGCCGCTGCAGCTCGGCGAACAGGACCTGACTGCCGGTGACCAGGCGCGCCTCGAGCAGGCTCGTTTGCACCGTGATGTCGGCCGCCGACTCGCTCATGCATTCGTCGACGGTGCGGATGGCGTGGCCGATCTCCAGGCCCAGGTCCCACAGCAGCTGGACGAACTGCTCCAGCCTGGCCTGGGTGAGGGCGTCCGGCGGATCGCCCAGCAGGATCAGGAGGTCGACGTCCGAGTGCGGGAACAGCTCGCCGCGGCCGTAGCCACCGACCCCGACCAGTGCCGTTTCAAGCGGCAGCCCGGCCGCGCGCCAGGCGTCGCCCAGCACGCCGTCGACGCTGTGGCGCAGGCCGCGCAGCAGCTTCTCGGGTTTGCCGTTCTCGCGGAAGTCGGCAATGATGCGCTGGCGCTCGTCCTTCAGGCGCTGCCGCAGCTGCGTCTGGAGGCTGGCCTGCGGTTCGGTGGCGATGGTGCCGCTCATCTCATGCAGCGATTCAGGCCGGGACGGCGTCCTTGTTCAGCACGATCGCCGGCGGCGGCGGGGTGCCGGCCGAGGTGGTCAGCACCTCGTAGCCGGTTTCCGTCACCAGGATCATGTGCTCCCACTGGGCCGACAGGCTGCGGTCCCTGGTCTTGATGGTCCAGCCGTCCGGCATCTCGCGGATGTCGCGCTTGCCGGCGTTGATCATCGGCTCGATCGTGAAGATCATGCCGGCCTTCAGTTCCTCGCCGGTGCCCGGGCGGCCGTAGTGCAGCACCTGGGGCTCTTCGTGGAAGACCTTGCCGATGCCGTGGCCGCAGAATTCGCGCACCACCGAGAAGCCGTTCTTCTCGGCGTGCTGCTGGATCACGTGGCCGATGTCGCCCAGGTGGGCGCCCGGCTTGACCTTGCTGATGCCCAGCCACATGCATTCGTAGGTGATCTCGGACAGGCGGCGTGCCTGGATCGAGGGTTCGCCCAGCAGGAACATGCGGCTGTTATCGCCGTGGAAACCGTCCTTGGTGATCACGGTGACGTCGATGTTGACCGAGTCGCCGGCCTTCAGCACCTTGTCGCCCGGGATGCCGTGGCAGATCACGTCGTTGACCGAGGTGCAGACGGCCTTGGGGAAGGGCGGGTAGCCCGGCGGCGCGTAGTTCAGCGGGGCCGGCACGGTGCCTTGCACCTGGACCATGTATTCGTGGCAGAGGCGATCGAGTTCGCCGGTGGTGACGCCCGGCTTGACGAAGGGGGTGATGTAGTCGAGCACTTCGGCGCCGAGGCGGCCGGCGATGCGCATGCCTTCGATCTCTTCTTGGGTCTTGATGGTGATGGACATAATTTGTCTGTGACGCGAATTCAGTTCTGCAATGGGATATTCGTCCATTATATGTGATCGGGCGGCACGTATGAACTTGAAATCGGAGGCAAATCCCGTTAGAATCTCGGGTTGCTCGTGTTCGTATCGAGCAATGTTGTAAAAAACGTCTTTTTTATTGAATCGCGAATGCGGCCGACAAGGGTGCCTGACACAGGTGTACCGGCCGTTATTCAAGACTTAACCCTGGAGAATCAAATGTCCGTTACTATGCGCGAAATGCTGGAAGCCGGTGTTCACTTCGGCCACCAGACCCGTTTCTGGAACCCGAAAATGGCACCGTTCATCTTCGGTCATCGCAACAAGATCCACATCATCAACCTGGAAAAAACCATGGCGATGTACCAGGATGCGATGAAAACCATCAAGCAGATCGCTGCTAACCGCGGCACCATCCTGCTGGTCGGCACCAAGCGCCAGGCCCGCGACATCATCGCCGCTGAAGCCCAGCGCGCTGGTGTGCCGTACGTCGACCAGCGCTGGCTGGGCGGCATGCTGACCAACTTCAAGACCATCAAGACCTCGATCAAGCGCCTGAAGGACATGGAAGCCGCGATCGAATCGGGTGAAGTCGAGAAGATGTCGAAGAAAGAAGCCCTGATGTTCTCGCGCGAGCTGGACAAGCTGCAGAAGTCGATCGGCGGCATCAAGGACCTGCAGGGTGTGCCGGACGCGATCTTCGTGGTCGACGTCGGCTACCACAAGGGCGCCGTCACCGAAGCCGGCAAGCTGGGCATCCCGGTCATCGGCGTGGTCGACACCAACCACTCGCCGGAAGGCGTTACCCACGTGATCCCGGGTAACGACGACTCCTCGAAGGCCATCACCCTGTACGCACGCGGCGTTGCCGATGCGATCCTGGAAGGCCGCGCCAACGCCACCAACGACGTCGTCGAGGCGGTCAAGGCTGGCGACGACTTCGTCGAAGTTTCCGAGCAAGCATAATGCCGGCGGGCGTCAGCCCGCTGGAGTGAAAGAAGGGGCGCCGAGCCTGGATCGAGCGCCCTTTTTTGCAAGCAGATTCAGCAAGAACAAACCTATTTAGGAGAAATGACATGGCAGCGATTACTGCAGCGATGGTTGGCGAACTGCGCGCCAAGACCGATGCCCCGATGATGGAGTGCAAGAAGGCACTGAACGAAGCCGAAGGCGACATGGCACGTGCCGAAGAGATCCTGCGCGTCAAGCTGGACGGCAAGGCCTCGAAAGCAGCTTCGCGCATCACCGCCGAAGGCGTGGTGACGGCTTACGTTGCCGGCAACGTCGGCGCGCTGGTCGAAATCAACAGCGAAACCGACTTCGTCGCCAAGAACGACGAGTTCATGGCCATGGCCAACCTGGCTGCCAAGCTGGTCGCCGAGAACAACCCGGCCGACGTCGCTGCCCTGGCCGCCCTGCCGGTCGACGGCAAGACCTTCGACGACGTGCGTACGGCACTGATCGGCAAAATCGGCGAGAATATGACCGTTCGCCGCTTCCAGCGCTTCGAAACCACCGGCAAGCTGGCTTCCTACCTGCACGGCGCGCGCATCGGCGTGATCGTCGACTACGACGGCGCCGACGAGCAAGTGGGCAAGGACGTCGCCATGCACATCGCCGCGATGAAGCCGGTCGCCCTGTCGGCTGAGCAAGTGCCGGCCGAGCTGATCGAGAAAGAGCGTTCGGTCGCCCAGCTGAAAGCCAAGGAAGACGCCGAGAAGGCCGTCGCCGAAGGCAAGCAGCCGCAATCGGAAGAGATCGTTGCCAAGCGCATCGACGGTTCGGTGCAGAAGTACCTGAAGGAAGTGTCGCTGTTCAACCAGGCTTTCGTGAAGAACGACAAGCAGAGCATCGAGCAGATGCTGAAGGCGAACAACGCCACCGTCAAGGCATTCACCATGTACGTGGTGGGCGAAGGCATCGAGAAGAAAGTCGACGACTTCGCAGCAGAAGTTGCCGCCCAGATGGCCGCAGCCAAGCAATAATCAGCAGTAAAAAGAAGACGGGCCGAAAGGCCCGTTTTCATAGTAGTACCCCGAATTCGAATCATCTAACATCCAGGAGCCCCATTCATGACCAAACCAGCCTACCAACGAGTCCTCCTCAAACTGTCTGGCGAAGCKCTGATGGGCGACGACCAGTTCGGCATCAACCGCGCCACCATCGAGCGCATGGTGGCCGACGTGGCGGAGGTGCAGAAGCTGGGCGTGGAACTGGCGGTCGTGATCGGCGGCGGCAACATCTTCCGTGGCGTGGCTCCGGGTGCGCAGGGCATGGACCGCGCGACCGCCGACTACATGGGCATGCTGGCCACCGTGATGAACGCGCTGGCCCTGGCCGACGCCATGCGCCAGCAGGGCATCACCGCGCGCGTGATGTCGGCGATCGGCATCGAGCAGGTGGTCGAGCCCTATGTGCGTCCGAAGGCCCTGCAATACCTGGAAGAGGGCAAGGTGGTCGTGTTCGCCGCCGGCACCGGCAACCCCTTCTTCACCACCGATACCGCGGCCGCCCTGCGCGGCTCCGAAATCTCGGCCGAGATTGTTTTGAAGGCAACCAAGGTCGATGGCGTATATACTGCCGATCCGAAGAAGGATCCGCACGCTACCCGCTACGAGCAGATCACTTTCGACGAAGCGATCGCCAAGCATCTGCAGGTGATGGACGCCACCGCGTTCGCCCTGTGCCGCGACCAGAAGCTGCCGATCAAGGTGTTCTCGATCGTCAAGCCGGGCGCGCTCAAGCGCGTGATCATGGGCGAAGACGAGGGTACACTGGTACACGTTTAACATTCCTTATTTAGCAAAACACAGGAGAGCAGTATGTCCGTCGCTGACGTGAAGAAAAACGCCCAGGACAAGATGGCCAAGTCCATCGACACCCTGAAGGCCGACCTGGCCAAGGTCCGCACCGGCCGCGCCCACACCGGCATCCTCGACCACGTGATGGTGGATTACTATGGTTCGCCCACCGCGCTGCCGATGGTTGCCAACCTGACCCTGATCGACGCCCGCACCATCGGTGTGACGCCGTACGAAAAGAAGATGCTCAGCACCATCGAGAAGGCGATCCGCGATTCGGACCTCGGCCTGAATCCGTCGACCTTCGGCGAAATGGTCCGCGTGCCGACCCCGGCCCTGACCGAAGAGCGCCGCAAGGAAATGGTCAAGCTGGCCAAGTCGGAAGCGGAAGACGCCAAGATTGCCGTGCGTAACGTGCGCCGCGACGCCAACGAACAGCTGAAACGCCTCATCAAGGACAAGGCCATCTCGGAAGACGACGAGCGCCGCGCCCAGGACGAGATCCAGAAGCTGACCGACAAGTCCGTCATCGACATCGACAAGCTCGTTACCGAAAAAGAGAAAGAAATCATGACGGTGTAAACTGCGGGGGCGGGGCGCCTTTGTGCCCGCAGCCGCAAACTGTCCGCCGGCCGGGTCCGCCCGTGCCGGCGCCTTGTTTTTACTGCCGATACCGGCCTGATTTATGATTTTCAAAAGTTCGACCACCGCAGTTCCCGACGCGCCGGCGGTACCGCGCCACATCGCCATCATCATGGACGGCAATGGACGCTGGGCGACCAAGCGCCTGCTGCCGCGCGTGGCCGGTCACGTCAAGGGCGTGGACGCCGTGCGCAAGATCGTCGAGGCTTGCGTGGAGCGCGGCGTCGAGTACCTGACGCTGTTCGCTTTTTCCTCGGAAAACTGGCGCCGTCCGGCCGATGAGGTGTCCTACCTGATGGGCCTGTTCGTCGCCGCCCTCGAGCGCGAAGTGGCGAAGATGCACGCCAATAACATCCGCCTGAAGGTGGTGGGCGACCTGTCGCGCTTCGATCCGAAGCTGCAGGACATGATCGCCAACGCCGAGCGCAAGACCGCCAACAATACCCGCCTGACCGTGACCGTGTGCGCCAACTACGGCGGCCGCTGGGACATCATGCAGGCGACCGGCAAGATGGTGGCCGCCAATCCGGGCGTGACCGAATTCACCGAAGAGATGCTGGCGCCGCACCTGGCGATGGCCTACGCGCCGGAGCCGGACCTGTTTATCCGCACCGGCGGCGAAGAGCGCATCTCGAACTTCCTGCTGTGGCAGCTGGCCTATTCTGAGCTGTACTTCACCGACGCCTTCTGGCCGGACTTCTCGCCGGAGTCGCTCGACACCGCCATCGCCTCCTACCAGAGCCGCGAACGCCGCTTCGGCCGTACCGGCGAGCAGGTAGCAACCAAGGCCGCACGCTGATGCTGAAAACCCGCGTCATTACCGCAATCGTCCTGCTGGCAGTCCTGCTGCCGGTCCTGTATTTCAACAACTTCACGGCATTTGCGGTGGTGGCCACGGTGTTTTTCGGCGCCGCCGTCTGGGAATGCGTGCGCCTCTTCAATCCCGGCACCGGCAGCGCCCACATCATCGCCCTGGTCTGGACCGCCGTGTTCGCCGTCTCGGTGCTGACCGGCCACCTGAACGCCGCCTTCTGGGCCGCGCTCAGCCTGGCGCTGTGGATCGCCCGCTTCACGCCCTCGCTCAAGTTCGGCCTGCCGCCGCTGGGCAGCCCGTCCAACACACTGCTGAGCCTGGTCTACGGCTTCGCGATCTTCGGCTGCTTCGTGGCCATCGTCGTGCTGTTCTCGTCCTCGCCGCTGTACCTGCTGTCGGTGATGGCGATCGTGTGGGTGGCCGACATCGGCGCCTACTTCTCCGGCAAGGCCTTCGGCAAGCGCAAGCTGGCGCCGTCGATCTCGCCGGGTAAATCCTGGGAAGGCGCGATCGGCGGCGGCATCGCCGTGCTGGTCCTGGCCTCGCTGTCCGTCGCGTACGGCGGCGCCGCCTTCGCAGACACCTTCGCCGCGCGCGTCCAGCGCGGCTACGGCTGGCCGGCCCTGCTGGCCATCCTGGTCCTGATGGTCGCCGCCAGCATCGTCGGCGACCTCTTCGAGTCCCAGCTCAAGCGCCGCGCCGGCATGAAGGACAGCAGCAAGCTGCTGCCCGGCCACGGCGGCGTCCTCGACCGGATCGATGCCCTGATCCCGGTCCTGCCGCTCGCAGCCCTCATCGGCTCGCGCCTTTAAGCGGCTCTGAAGGAGCACACAATGCAACGCGTTACCATCCTGGGCGCCACCGGCTCGATCGGCGTCTCGACCCTCGACGTGCTCGCGCGTCATCCCGAACACTATGAAGTCTACGCGCTCAGCGCCCACAGCCGCGTCGACGAGCTGGCGGCCCAGTGCCGCCGGTTCCGCCCGGCGCGCGCGGTGGTCGGCTCGCCCGGCGCTGCCGCGCGCCTGAGCCAGCTGATCGCCGACCTGCCGACCGACGTCTCCTGGGGCGAGCAGGCGCTGTGCGAGATTGCCTCCAGCAGCGGCACCGATGCCGTGATGGCCGCCATCGTCGGCGCCGCCGGCCTGGCGCCGACCCTGGCCGCCGCCCGCGCCGGCAAGAAGGTCCTGCTGGCGAACAAGGAAGCGCTGGTGATGTCCGGCCAGCTGTTCATGGACGCCGTGCGCGAGCACAAGGCGACCCTGCTGCCGATCGACAGCGAACACAACGCCATCTTCCAGTCGCTGCCAAGCCACTATGCGCGCAAGCCGGACGCGGCCGGCGTGGCCAAAATCCTGTTGACCGCGTCCGGCGGTCCCTTCCTCAAGCGCGAGGTCGAGACCCTCGAACACGTGACGCCGGAAGAGGCCTGCAAGCATCCGAACTGGTCGATGGGCCGCAAGATCTCGGTCGATTCCGCCACCATGATGAACAAGGGCCTGGAAGTGATCGAGGCCCACTGGCTGTTCGGCGCGCCGGCCGACCTGATCGAGGTGGTGATCCATCCGCAGAGCGTGATCCATTCGATGGTGTCGTATGTGGATGGCTCGGTGCTGGCCCAGCTCGGCAACCCCGACATGCGCACCCCGATCGCCCACGCGCTGGCCTTCCCGGAGCGGATCGCGTCCGGCGTGGCCCAGCTCGACCTCACCAGCATGGCGGCGCTGGAATTCCATGCGCCGGACTTCCGCCGTTTCCCCTGCCTGGCGCTGGCCTTCGACGCCCTGCGCGCGGGCGGCACCGCGCCGGCCCTGCTGAACGCGGCCAACGAAGTGGCGGTGCAGGCCTTCCTCGACCGCCGCATCGGCTTCCGCGACATCGACCGGGTGGTGAGTCGCGTGATGATCGAAGTGCCGCATGGCGCGGCATCGAGCATCGACGCGGTGCTGGCCCAGGACGCGCAGGCGCGCCTGGCCGCCGGCCGCATCGCAGACAGCCTGGCGCGGGCCTGACGCCATGTTCAGCCACATCCTGATCGGCTTCCTGCTTGGTCTCGGGCCGCTGATCATCGTCCACGAACTGGGCCACTACTGGGTTGCGCGACTGTGCGGCGTGAAGGTGCGCCGCTTCTCGATCGGCATGGGCAGGGTGGTGTGGTCGCGCCGCTTCGGCGCCGACCAGACCGAATGGGCGCTGTCGGTGCTGCCRCTCGGCGGCTACGTCAAGCTGGTGGACAGCCGCGACCCGTCGACCGCCCCGCTGGACGCCAGCGAGGAGGCGCGCGAGTTCACGCGCCAGAACGTGTGGAAGCGCATGGCCATCATCGCCGCCGGTCCTGCCATCAACTTCGCGCTGGCGATCCTGCTGATGGCCGGCCTGTTCATGGTCGGCAAGGAAGAGCCGGGCACGCGCCTGCGCGCCATGCAGTCCGACACGCCGGTGTACGTGGCCGGCGTGCGCGGCGGCGACGCCGTCACCGAGGTGAACGGCAAGCCGGTCGCGGCCTGGAGCGACATGCGCTGGGAGATCGTGCGCGCCGCGATCGACAAGCGCGACGCCGAACTGACCCTGCACGGCGCCGGCGGCAGACCCTACCGCGCCGTGATCCCCGCATCCACGCTGGCGCGCTTCGACCCGGACGGCAAGACCGACGTCATGGAGCAGCTCGGCATGCAGATGTGGCGCCCGCGTCCGAGCGTGGAAAAGGTGATCCCGGGCGGGGCCGCCGAACGCGCCGGCCTGCACCACGGCGACCTGCTCACCGCCATCGACGGCAAGCCGGTCAACGACGGCATCGACGTCATCACCACCGTGCGCAAGGCGCCGGGCCGGACCCTGCAGCTGGACCTGTTGCGCGACGGCCAGCCCCTCCACCTGGCGATCACCCCGGACCGCGACCCGGCGAGGGGAGAAGGCGTGATCAAGCTGCTGGTGGCGCAGATGCCGGAGATGGTGAAACTGCAGGCCGGCCCGTTGCAGGCGGTCGCCAAGGGCGCCGGCCGCGCCTGGGACGGCGCCGTCACCACCCTGAAGATGATCGGGAAGATGCTGACCGGCGAGGTCTCGCTGAAAAACGTGTCGGGTCCGATCACGATCGCCGGGGTGGCCGGACAGGCCGCGGACGCTGGCTTTGCGACCTATATCGAGATGCTGGCCTTCATCAGCCTGAGCCTGGGTGTAATGAATCTGTTACCAATTCCCGTTCTGGATGGCGGCCAATTGCTGTATTATTCGCTGGAAGTTTTGACCGGGCGCCCCTTGTCCGCGCGTGTCGGAGAGATCGCGCAGCTCGCCGGGTTCGGCCTGATGCTCATGCTGATGGCGCTCGCCGTCTTCAACGACCTGGTGCGGCTGCTCTGATACCGGGCGCAGAATACGAAGTTCGTCCAATGACTGACCCATTGATCTAACCAATGAAATTACACTCTGATCGTCCTGCCTTGCCCCGCTTCGCCATGCCTTCCCGTCGCAGCCTGATCGGCGCCGCCGTGCTGGCGCTTTGCGCCAGCCACGCTCAAGCCGTCGCTCCCTTCGTCGTGAAGGACATCCGGGTCGAAGGCATCCAGCGGACCGAGGCAGGCACGGTGTTCAGCTACCTGCCGGTACGCGTCGGCGAAACCTTCGACGACGACAAGGGCACCGCTGCGATCAAGGCCCTGTATGCCACCGGCTTCTTCAAGGACGTGCGCCTGGAAGAAGAGAACGGCGTGCTGGTCGTGCTGGTGGAAGAACGTCCCRCCATTTCGAGCGTGGACTTCACCGGCACCAAGGAATTCGAGAAGGACATGCTGGTCAAGGCGCTGAAGGAAATCGGCGTCGGCGAAACCAAGATCTTCGACAAGGCATCGGTCGACCGCGCCGAGCAGGAACTGAAGCGCCAGTACCTGTCGCATGGCCTGTACGGCGTGAAGATCACCACCACGGTCACCCCGATCGAGCGCAACCGCGTGACGATCATGTTCAACGTCGACGAAGGCGATGCCGCCAAGATCAAGGGCATCAACATCGTCGGCAACAAGGCCTTCTCCGACAAGCAGCTGCGCGAACTGCTGCAGCTGAATACCTCGGGCTGGTTCACCTGGTATTCGAAGGCCGACCAGTATTCGAAGCAGAAGCTGACCGGCGACCTCGAGTCGATCAAGTCCTGGTACGCCAACCACGGCTACCTGGAAGCGACCGTCGAATCGACCCAGGTCGCGATCACCCCGGACAAGAAGGACATCTACCTGACCATCAACATCACCGAGGGCGAGAAGTACACCGTCACCGGCGTCAAGATGGAAGGCGAGACCTTCGGCCGCGAACAGGAACTGAAGCAGCTGATCCTGCTGCGTCCGGGCGCGACCTATTCGGGCGAGCTGCTCGAAGCCTCGAACAAGCGCATCTCCGACCGCCTGGCGAGCTTCGGCTACGCCTTCGCCAATGTGAACGCGAACCCGGAAATCGACCAGGCCAAGCACGAAGTCAAGTTCACCTTCATCGTCGATCCGGGCAAGCGCGCCTACGTGCGCCACATGACGATCTCGGGCAATACCATCACCCGCGACGAAGTCATCCGCCGCGAATTCCGCCAGTTCGAGAGCTCGTGGTACGACCCGAACCGCGTGAAGCTGTCGCGCGACCGCGTCGACCGCCTCGGCTACTTCAAGGACGTGACCGTCGAGACCCCGGAAAACCAGGGCACCACCGACCAGGTCGACGTCAATATCGCGGTCACCGAAAAACCGACCGGTAACTTCATGATCGGCGGCGCGTTCTCGCAGGCCGAGAAGTTCACCTTCACGGCTTCGGTCACCCAGGCCAACTTCGCCGGCAGCGGCAACACGGTCGGCGTCGAACTGAACACCAGCAAGTACAACCGCACGATCTCGTTCGCGCAGACCAATCCGTACTTCACCGACGAAGGCGTGTCGCGCGCCTTCCAGCTTTACCTGCGCACCTCGCGTCCGCCGGCGCTGAACATCGGTTCCTACACCGTGCGCCAGATGGGCGGCAACCTGACCTTCGGCGTGCCGTTCTCCGAAACCGACACCGTCTACTTCGGCGCCGGCCTCGAACGCACCAAGCTGGAAACCGACGACAGCTCGCCGACGCTGTACAAGGAATTCGTGCGCCAGAACTCGAGCGACAAGCTGACCAAGCAGACCGGCGTGGGCACCGCGACCACCGATGCGATCCCGTTCACCGTGGCCTGGGGCCGCGACTCGCGCGACAGCGCCATCACGCCGACCCGCGGCCGCTACCAGCGCGCCAACCTGGAGATCGACCTGATCGGCGACGCCAAGTACTACCGCGCGATCTATGAACACCAGTGGTACCGTCCGCTGACCCGCTGGATGACCCTGGCCCTGAAGGGCGAGCTGGACATCGGCGGTGGCCTGAAGGGCCACGCCTACCCGGTCTTCAAGAACTTCTACGGCGGCGGCATCGGTTCGGTGCGCGGCTACGAGAGCTCGTCGCTGGGCCTGGTCGACCCCTACACCCTGGACGCCCTGGGCGGCGCGCGCCGCGTGATCGGCAACGCCGAACTGCAGTTCCCGTTCCCGGGCAGCGGCACCGACCGCTCGCTGCGCTGGTTCACCTTCGCCGACACCGGCCAGGTTTATCAGGAAGGCCAGCGCATGCGCCTCGACCAGCTGCGCTACTCGGCGGGTATCGGCCTGTCGTGGATTTCCCCTGTGGGTCCGCTCAAGTTGAGTTATGCTAAGCCCTTGAACGCCAAGCCGGGCGACCGCCTGGAACGCTTCCAGTTCCAGATGGGTACCGGCTTCTGACAAGGATTGCGGAGCTCATGTTGGAGCTCATGTTGGAGATTATGTTGAATAAATCGATAGCCTCGTTGTCCAGGACTCTGGCGCTGGCCGCCGTCTGCGCGGGCGCGCTGCTGCATGTGAATGCACAGGCGCAGGTGCAGGCGCCGACCGGCCGGATCGGCTTCATCTACACCGAAAGGCTGATGACGGAGTCGCGCCTGGCAAAGTCGGCGGACGAGAAGATCCAGGCCGAGTTCTCGAAGCGCCAGAAGCAGGTCGACGACATGGTCAAGCGCTTCAAGACGGCGCGCGAGAAATTCGACGAAGACGCGCCGAAGCTCAACGACATCGACCGCACCCGCCGCACCCGCGAGCTGCTCGACATGGAGAAGGACGTCCAGCGCATGCAGCGCGAGTTCAACGAGGACCTGCTGCAGCGGAAGAACGAGGAACGCGCCGCCATCGCGCAGCGCGCCTTCAAACTGATCGAACAGGTGGCCGAACAGGAACACCTGGACGTCGTGCTGCAGGAAGCCATCTGGTCCAGCCCGCGCATCGACATCACCGACAAGATCCTCAAGCTGCTCGACAAATAAGCGGCAGCGCACAAGACGAACGCCGGCCGGACGGATGCGCCCGGCCGGCGTATCATTATCAAGATTGACTTCACCATTTTTACGGAACGACCAGATGGGCACTCGACTGGGTGAATTGGTCGAACGCTTCGGCGGACAGCTGGTGGGAGACCCGAACCTCGAGGTTCGGGGCATCGCACCCCTCGACAGCGCCGACGCTTCGCACATCAGCTTTCTAAGCAACAGCAAACTGCGCGCACTGGCGGCGCAAAGCCGGGCGGCGGCACTGATCGTCGCCCCGCTGGACGACGCCACCGTCGCCGCCACCTACGAAGGCGCGCGCATCGTCACCACCAACCCCTATGCCTACTTTGCCCGCGCCGCGCAGTACTTCGCCGCGCTGGAAGAAGTGCCGCCCCCCTGCGGGGTCCATCCGACGGCCAGCGTGCACGAGAGCGCGCAGATCGACCCGACGGCCCATATCGGCCCGCAGGTGACGGTCGAGGCGGGCGCCCGGATCGCGGCCGGCGCGGTGATCGACGCAGGCTGCTTCATCGGCCGCGAGGCGGAGATCGGCGAGGGCACCCACCTGTTCGCCAACGTGAGCTTCCACGCGCACTGTAAAATCGGTAAGCGCGGCATCCTGCACTCGGGCGCGGTGATCGGCACCGACGGCTTCGGCTTCGCCAAGGAGAACGGCGTCTACATCAAGATCCCGCAGACCGGCCGCGTGATCCTGGGCGACGACGTCGACGTCGGCGCCAACACTACCATCGACCGCGGCGCCATGGCCGACACCATCATCGAGGATGGGGTCAAGCTCGACAACCAGATCCAGATCGGCCACAACTGCCATATCGGCGCCAACACGGCCATGGCCGGCTGCGTGGGCGTGGCGGGCAGCGCGAAGATCGGCAAGAATTGCACCTTCGGCGGCGCCGCCATGGTGCTCGGCCACCTGGAAATCGTGGACAATGTCCATATCTCCTCGGGCAGCATGGTCTCGCGCTCGGTGCTGGAGCCGGGGCAGTACACCGGCTTCTACCCGCTGGCCAAGAATTCCGAGTGGGAGCGCAGCGCCGCCATCGTGCGCAACCTGTCCTCGATGCGCGAGAAGATCCGCACGCTGGAAAAGCAAATCAAAACCCTGACTGACAACGCAGAACAAAAATGACGACCGAACAAAACCAAGGCGCCAAGACCCTCGCATCCAAAACTCTTGGTATCACCCAGATCAAGGAATACCTGCCGCACCGCTATCCGCTGCTGCTGGTCGACCGCGTGGTCGATTATGAGCTGGGCAAGACCATCACCGCGATCAAGAACGTCACGGTGAACGAGGAATTCTTCAACGGCCACTTCCCGCACCAGCCGGTGATGCCGGGCGTGCTGATGGTCGAGGCGCTGGCACAGACCGCCGCCATCCTGTCCTTCATGACCATGGGCGTGAAGCCGGACGAGAACTCGGTGGTCTACTTCGTCGGCATCGACAACTGCCGCTTCAAGCGCCCGGTCGGCCCCGGCGACCAGCTCAGGATGGACGTCGAGATCCTGCGCAGCTCGCGCGGCATCTGGAAGTACAAGGCGCAGGCTAGCGTCGACGGCAAGGTCGCCGTCGAGGCGGAACTCATGTGCACGATCCGCGCCAACRAATCGGCGGCCGGTTCGGCTAACCCCCAAGCGGCAGCGGGGCAGTAATGAGCGGCCGGATTCACCCGACCGCGATCGTCGATCCGAAGGCGGAGCTGGACAGCTCGGTCGAGGTCGGCCCGTACTCGATCGTCGGCCCGCATGTGCGCATCGGTTCCGGCACCGTGGTCGGACCGCACGTGGTCATCGAAGGCCACACGACGATCGGCAAGGACAACCGGATCTTCCAGTTCGCCTCGCTGGGCGCGGCGCCGCAGGACAAGAAGTGGGCCGGCGAGCCGACCCGCCTCGAAGTCGGCGACCGCAATACCATCCGCGAATTCGTCACCTTCAACCTGGGCACCGCGCAGGATGCCGGCGTGACCCGCCTCGGCGACGACAACTGGATCTCGGCCTACGTCCACCTGGCGCACGACTGCCAGGTCGGCAGCAACACGATCTTCTCGAACAACGCCCAGCTGGCCGGCCACGTCCACGTGGGCGACTGGGCGATCCTGTCGGGCTACTGCGGCGTCCACCAGTTCTGCAAGATCGGCGCCCATGCCTTCATCGGCATGTACACCAGCCTGACCCAGGACGTGCCGCCGTACGTGCTGGTCTCGGGCAATCCGGCCGAGGCCCACGGCGTCAACATCGAAGGCCTGAAGCGCCGCGGTTTCACGCGCGAGCAGATCAACGCGATCCGCGCCGCGTACAAGACCATCTACCGCAGCGGCAAGACGCTGGAAGAAGCGAAGGCGCAAATGACGGAAGAGGCGGCCGAGGGCGGCGAGGGCGTGGCGCAGATCCAGGCCATGCTCGACTTCCTCGGCGCCACCACCCGTGGCATCGTCCGCTGATTTGACCGCGCCTGTTCATCTGGCGCTGGTGGCGGGCGAGGTCTCCGGCGACATGCTGGCGGCGCGCCTGATGGCCGGCCTCAGGCCGCATCTGCCCGAGGTCCGCTACTCGGGCATCGGCGGCCCGCGCATGCTGGAGCAGGGCCTGGTATCCGACGTGCCGATGGACACGCTCACGGTACGCGGCCTGCTGCCGGTGCTGATGCGCTACCGCGAACTGAAGGGCATCCAGAACCGCCTGCGCGACCGCTTGATCGAGGAGCGGCCGGCCGCCTTCATCGGCGCCGACTACCCCGGCTTCAACCTGGGCCTGGAAGAGCAGCTGCGGGCGAGCGGCATCCCGACCCTGCACTTCGTCGGGCCGCAGATCTGGGCTTGGCGGGGAGGGCGGATCAAGAAGATCCAGCGCGCGGTCTCGCACATGCTGCTGATCTTCCCCTTCGAAGAAGAGATCTACCGCAAGGCCGGCGTGCCGGCGACCTATATCGGCCACCCGCTGGCCGAACAGATCCCGCTGCAGCCCGACGTGGCGGCGGCCAGGCGCCAGCTCGGCATCCCGGAAGACGCCAGGGTCGTGACCGTGATGCCGGGCAGCCGCATGTCCGAGATCAAGTACCTGACCGGACCTTTCGCGGGCGCCGTGCAACTGCTGGCCCGGCGCGACAGGAGCATCCGTTTCATCGCGCCGATGGCGGGCGGGCGCCAGAAGGCGTATTTTATGCAGATGATGGCGAAGGCCGGGCTGCAGGATCTGATTGGCTCCGGCGTGCTCGAGCTGATCGACGGCCAGTCGCACGCGGCCATCGCGGCGGCGGACGCGGTGCTGGCGGCCTCCGGCACGGCGACGCTGGAAGTGGCGCTGTTCAAGAAGCCGATGGCGATCGCCTACAAGGTGGTGCAGGCCGAGTGGCTGCTGATCCGGAACATGGGCTACCTGCCGTGGATCGGGCTGCCAAACATCCTGGCGCGCGAGTTCGTGGTGCCGGAATTCCTGCAGCACGCGGCCACGCCGCAAGCCCTGGCGGACGCGGTCTGGTTCCAGCTGACGGACGAGGCGAATCGCCGGCGCCTGCAGCAGCGCTTCCTCGACATGCACCACAGCCTGCTGCGCAACAGCGCCGAGGCCAGCGCCCAGGCGGTGCTCGAGGTCATAGGACAAGGATAATGAGCAAGAAGAAGTTCGATTTCTATCCGGGACTGCCCGCCAGGGGCCGTCCCTTCACCATTTCCGACGTCGTCTGCGGCGTGGACGAGGCCGGCCGCGGCCCGCTGGCCGGCCCGGTGTTCGCCGCCGCCGTCATCCTCGACCCCAGGCGGCCGATCGAGGGCCTGCGCGATTCCAAGAAGCTGACCGAGGCGCGCCGCGACGAGCTGGCGCCCATCATCCGCGAACAGGCGCTGGCCTGGGCCATCGCCGAGTGCTCGCACATTGAAATCGACACCCTGAACATCCTGCAGGCGACCATGCTGGCGATGCGCCGCGCGGTCGAGCAGCTGGGAACCCTGCCGACCATCGCCCTCATCGACGGCAACCGCTGCCCGCAGCTGCCCGAGGCGATCCGCGCCCACGCCGTGGTCGAGGGCGACGACAAAGTGCACGCCATCTCGGCCGCCTCGATCCTGGCCAAGACCGCGCGCGACGCCGCCCTGGTGGCCCTGCACGAAACCTGGCCGCAGTACGCCTTCGACCAGCACAAGGGCTATTCGACCGCCCTGCATCTGGAGCGCCTGCGCCAACATGGGCCATGCCCGGTGCACCGCCGCTCCTTCGCGCCGGTGCGCGCGCTGCTGCAGGCCGACCTGCTGGCGCATTTCGAGGTCGATCCGGCATGAAGACCGTCAGTTCGCGCGACAACCCCTTCTACAAGGACCTCAAGCAGCTCGCCACCAGCTCGCAGGCGCGCCGCAAGGCCGGCCGCTCGCTGCTGGACGGCGTCCACCTGTGCCAGGCCTGGCTCGACCTCAAGGGCCTGCCTGCGCATTGCGTGGTGTCCGAGGATGCGCTGTCGAATCCGGAGGTGGCGGCGATCGTCGCCCGCGTCGAGGCCGATCGCGGCTTCGTCACCGCGCTGCCGGACGCCCTGTTCGGCGCCATCAGCCAGGTCGAACACGGCGTCAATCTGGTGTTCGTGGTCGAGACCCCAGCGCCGCGGGTGCCCGATGTGCTGGGCGAATCGGCGGTGCTGCTGGACGGCGTCCAGGACCCCGGCAACGTCGGCTCCATCCTGCGCAGCGCCGGCGCCGCCGGCATACGGCAGGTATGGTGCAGCCCCGGCACCGCCTTCTGCTGGTCGCCGAAGGTGCTGCGCGCCGCAATGGGCGCCCACTTCGTGCTGGAGATCTTCGAGAACGTGGAGCTCGCGCCTGTGGTGCGCAAGGCGCAAGTGCCGGTGCTGGCGACCAGCGGCTATGCCGCCGACTGCCTGTACGACGTCGAGCTGGCCGGGCCGGTGGCCTGGATCCTCGGCCATGAGGGGCAGGGCGTGTCGCAGGAGCTGCTGGACCTCGCCAGCCGGCGCGTCGCCGTGCCGCACGCCGGCCAGGTGGAGTCGCTGAACGTGGCGGCCTGCGCGGCGGTGTGCTTTTTCGAGCAATTACGGCAAACCAGGCAACAGCCGCAGCGCCGGGCATAGACGGCACCGCCTGCGCCATGTACCCTTGGGGCTGGGCAAGCGGAGTCGAAATGGACACAATGCAGTCAGCTTTACAGAACCTACATTTCCTGGTGGCGGAAGCCGAACCGGTGCAGCGCCGCGCGCTGATCGAGGCGCTCGGCCAGCTGGGCGCGAGCCGCGTCACCGACGTCCCCGACGGCCCCACCGCGCTGCGCACCCTGCAGGCCGGCTTCACGCCGAAAGTCGACGTCGCCGTCATCGACCTGGCCCTGGGCGGCATGGACGGCCTCGAACTGCTGCGCGCGATCGCCGCGCTGAAGTCGAGCGTTCGCCTGATCGTGGTCGGCGCCCAGCCGGCCAGCGTGCTGTTCTCGGTCGAGACCCTGGCCCAGGCCTACGGCGTCGAGCTGCTGGGCACCATCGCCAAGCCGGTCTCCAGCGCCAAGCTCAAGACCCTGCTGGACAATCTCCAGCCCGCGGCGCGGCCGCGCGCGGTGGCCAGGACGCCGGCGTTCAGCTTCGCCGAAGTCGGCGCCGGCCTGCAGCAGCGCCAGTTCGAACCCTTCTTCCAGCCCAAGATCGAGCTGGCCACCGGCCAGGTCAAGGGCCTCGAGACCTTCGCGCGCTGGCGCCATCCCGAGCACGGCGTGCTGGGTCCGGGCGCCTTCATCGACGCGCTGGAACAGAACAACCGCGTCGACTTCCTCGACTGGACCATGATCGAGCTGTCGGTCGAGCGCTGCCGCCAGTACCACGACCAGGGCATCCCGATCTCGATCTCGCTGAACCTGGCGCCCGAGACCCTGGCGCATCCGAACTTCATCCGCCAGGTGTCGTCCTGCATGAAGCGCCACGGCGTGATGCCGGACTATCTCACCTTCGAGATGACGGAATCGTCGATCCTGAAATTCGACGTCGACTTCATCGAACGCCTGGTGCGCCTGCGCATGATGGGGTTCGGCCTGGCGATCGACGACTACGGCACCGGACGCTCCAACCTGCAGCTGCTGGCGCGGATCCCGTTCTCGGAACTGAAGATCGACCGCTCCTTCGTCGACGGCGCATCGAAGAAGCGCCCGCTGGGCACCGTGCTGAAATCCTGCCTGGGACTCGCGCACAGCCTGGACCGCATGTCGGTGGCGGTGGGCGTGGAGACGCGCCAGGACTGGGACTTCCTGCAGGGGCTGGGATGCACGTATGCGCAGGGCTACCATATTGCCAATCCGATGGAGGCGGGCGCCTTCCCGGGTTGGCTGGAAGACTGGCGGCACTTTTTCTAAGCGTTGGCCGAGGGGTCGGAGCCCACACGCGAAAACCGGACTCTGACCCCTCCGCCGCCTAGTACTCCCGACGATCCGGCTTGATCTCCTGGAGTATGGTCGTCGAAATCTCTTCGATCGACTTGGTGGTCGACGACAGCCAGCGGATTCCCTCGCGCTGCATCAGGGTCTCGGCCTCGTTCACCTCATAGCGGCAATTCTCGAGCGACGCGTATTTGCTGCCGGCCCGCCGCTCGTTGCGGATCTCGGCCAGGCGCTCCGGCGTGATCGTCAATCCGAACAGCTTGTGCTTGAAGGGCGGCAGTGCCGAGGGCAGGCGGCCGCGTTCGAAATCGTCCGGGATCAGCGGATAGTTGGCGGCCTTGATCCCGTACTGCATCGCCAGGTACAGGCTGGTCGGGGTCTTGCCCGAGCGCGAGACGCCGACCAGGATCACGTCCGCATCCGCCAGGTTCTTGTGCGACTGGCCGTCGTCATGGGCCAGCGAGAAGTTGATGGCCTCGATGCGGCTCTTGTATTCCTCGCTGTCGACCACGTTGTGGATGCGGCCGATGGTGTGGGTCGACTTCACGCCCAATTCCTGTTCCAGCGGCGCGACGAAGGTCTGGAACAGGTCCATGTGCATGCCCTGGGCAGCGCGGATCACGGCCGAGAGATCGTGCTTCACGAGGGTCGAGAACACGATCGGACGCTGGTTGTCCGATAGCGCGACCTCGTTGATCCGGCGCGCCGCCTCATACGCTTTCTCGATGGTATCGATGAAGGGCAGGCGGATCTGGCGGAAGCGCATTTCGAACTGGCTCAGCACCGCGTGGCCGAAGGTTTCGGCCGTGATGCCGGTGCCATCGGACACGAAGAACACGGTGCGCGCGCCGCTCGGGGTGGTGGGGGTGGTCAAAGAGGTCATGGTGCCTGTTTGCTAAGATGATGACAAAGTTGCAGCCGGCGCACTGTGAATCAGGCCGGCGCGCGGTAAAATGCTCGGCAACGGTTTTTGGATTGTGCTGCACGGCGCGAAGAATAACAAGAAAACACCGCCGCCCGGCACCGCCAGCGAAAGATTTCCATCATCAAAAAAGGTGTTTCATCATGACTAACCTGTCTACTGCAGCATTGAAGACACTTGACCCCGCGGCGTCGGGTGAAAGCGTCTACGTCGCTTCCTTCGAAAACCTGCGCATGACCGACGTCGAGTCGGTCGGCGGCAAGAACGCCTCGCTGGGCGAGATGATCAGCCAGCTGGCCGAAGCCGGCGTGCGCGTGCCGGGCGGCTTTGCCACCACGGCCGACGCCTTCCGCGACTTCCTGCGCCACAGCGCCGATGGCGGTCCTTCGCTGGGCCAGCGCATCGCGCAGCGCCTGGAAAGCCTGGACGTCGACGACGTGCGCGCCCTGGCCGCGGCCGGCGCCGAGATCCGCCAGTGGATCGTCGAGACCCCGTTCCAGCCGCGCCTGGAGCAGGAGATCCACGCCTTCTACGACCGCCTGGTGGCCGATTCGGACACCGAGGTCTCGTTCGCGGTGCGCTCCTCGGCCACCGCCGAAGACCTGCCGGACGCCTCCTTCGCCGGCCAGCAGGAGACCTTCCTGAACGTGGTCGGCATCGACAACGTGCTGGAAGCCATGAAGCACGTGTTCGCCTCGCTGTACAACGACCGCGCGATCTCCTACCGCGTGCACAAGGGCTTCACCCACGCCGAGGTCGCGCTGTCGGCCGGCGTGCAGCGCATGGTCCGTTCCGACACCGGCGCGGCCGGCGTCATGTTCACCATCGACACCGAGTCGGGCTTCAAGGACGTGGTCTTCATCACCTCCAGCTACGGCCTGGGCGAGACCGTGGTGCAGGGCGCCGTCAACCCGGACGAGTACTACGTGCACAAGCCGATGCTCGAGCTGGGCAAGAAGCCGGTCATCCGCCGCAACATCGGCTCGAAGCTGATCAAGATGGAGTTCACCAAGGAAGCCAAGGCGGGCCGCTCGGTGCAGACCGTCGACGTGCCGGTCGAGCTGCGCAACCGCTACTCGCTGAACGACGAGGAAGTCGTCGAGCTGGCCAAGTACGCCGTCATCATCGAGAAGCACTACGGCCGCCCGATGGACATCGAGTGGGGCAAGGACGGCCGCGACGGCAAGCTGTACATCCTGCAGGCGCGTCCGGAAACCGTGAAGTCGCAGCAGAAGGCCGGCGACGCCCAGCAGCGCTTCAAGCTGAAGGGCACCGGCACCGTGCTGGCCTCGGGCCGTGCGATCGGCCAGAAGATCGGCGCCGGTCCGGTGCGCGTGATCAGCGATCCGTCCGAGATGGAACGCGTGCAGCCGGGCGACGTGCTGGTGGCCGACATGACCGACCCGAACTGGGAACCGGTCATGAAGCGCGCCTCGGCGATCGTCACCAACCGCGGCGGCCGCACCTGCCACGCGGCGATCATCGCGCGTGAGCTGGGCGTGCCGGCGGTGGTCGGCTGCGGCGACGCCACCGAAGTGCTGAAGGACGGCACCTTCGTCACCGTCTCCTGCGCCGAAGGCGACGAAGGCCGGATCTACGACGGCCTGCTGGAGACCGAGGTGTCGGAAGAAGTGCGCGGCGAACTGCCGCCGCTGAAGACCAAGATCATGCTCAACGTCGGCAACCCGCAGCTGGCCTTCGACTTCCAGTCGGTGCCGAACGGCGGCGTCGGCCTGGCCCGCCTCGAGTTCATCATCAACAACAACATCGGCGTGCACCCGAAGGCCATCCTCGAGTACCCGAACATCGACGCCGACCTGAAGAAGGCCGTCGAGTCGGTCGCCCGCGGCCACGCCTCGCCGAAAGCCTTCTACGTCGACAAGCTGGCCGAAGGCGTGGCGACCATCGCCGCCGCCTTCTGGCCGAAGCCCGTCATCGTGCGCCTGTCCGACTTCAAGTCGAACGAGTACAAGAAGCTGATCGGCGGCTCGCGCTACGAGCCGGACGAAGAGAACCCGATGCTGGGCTTCCGCGGCGCGGCGCGCTACCTGGCCGCGGACTTCGCCGAGTCCTTCGAGATGGAATGCATGGCCATGAAGCGCGTGCGCGAAGAAATGGGCCTGACCAACGTCGAGATCATGATCCCCTTCGTGCGCACCCTCGGCCAGGCCGAGAAGGTGGTCGAGCTGCTGGCCAGGTACGGTCTGAAGCGCGGCGAAAACGGTTTGCGCCTGATCATGATGTGCGAAGTCCCGTCGAACGCCATCCTGGCCGAGCAGTTCCTGCAGTACTTCGACGGCTTCTCGATCGGTTCCAACGACCTGACCCAGCTGACCCTGGGCCTGGACCGCGACTCCGGCATGGAGCTGCTGGCCAAGGACTTCGACGAGCGCGACCCCGCCGTGAAAGCCATGCTCTCGCTGGCCATCAAGGCCTGCCGCGCGCAGGGCAAGTACATCGGCATCTGCGGCCAGGGTCCTTCGGACAACCCGGACTTCGCGCAGTGGCTGGTGGAACAGGGCATCGAGTCGATGTCGCTGAACCCTGACTCGGTGATCGATACCTGGAAGAAGCTGGCGGCGATGTAAGCAAGTTAGCGTTCGCCAGAACCCCCGCCCTTGTTGCACAACGGCGGGGGTTTTTCATTGGAGGCGCGGGTCAGCCCTGCGGCTGAAACGCAATCACCGCCATCCCCGCCAGCGCCAGGCCGGCACCGACCAGGTCGAAGCGGGTCAGCGCGATCCCGTCCACGAAGCGCAGCCACAGCAGGGCGACGGCGATATACATGCCGCCGTAGGCCGCATAGGTGCGGCCGGCGGCGCTCGGGTGCAGGGTGAGCAGCCAGGCGAACAGCGCCAGCGAGACGCAGGCCGGCAGCAGCAGCCAGGCGCTCCTGCCGGCCTTCAGCACCAGCCAGGGCAGGTAGCAGCCGAGGATTTCGGCCAGCGCCGTCAGTGCGAACAGGGCTGCGTATTTGGCGGCGAGGAGCATGTCGGTCGTGTCAGGCTGAACTGGCTAAACGGGCAATGCGATTTTCGCGGGCACGGCGCGGGCATCGACCACCGCGTTGCGGCCGCCGGCCTTGGCCGCGTAGAGGGCGGCGTCGGCGCGCGACAGCATGGCATCGATGCTCTCGCCCGGATGCAGGGTGGCGGCGCCGATGCTGACCGTGTAGCCGACGCCGATGTGGTCGTCCTCGCCCGGCGTGCGGTCGAGGCCGCGGCGCAGGCGCTCGGCCACCAGCAGGGCGGTCTCGGCGGCGGTATCGGGCAGCAGCACCGCGAACTCTTCGCCGCCGAGGCGGGCGACGGTGTCGATGCTGCGTACCACCGCGCCGGTGCGCTCGACGATGTCGGCCAGCACCTGGTCGCCGGTGGCGTGACCGTGGGTGTCGTTGATGCGCTTGAAGTAATCGACGTCGAACAGCAGCAGCGACAGCGGGCTGCTGCGGCGCTGGGCGCGCGCCAGCTCGCGCTCGGCCACCGCGAAGAAGGCGCGGCGCGAGTGCGCGCCGGTCAGGTGGTCGTGGTTGGCCGCGTGCTGGGCACGCGCGATCAGGTCGGCGTTCGCCATCATGACGGCGCCAAGTGTCAAGCCCGGCAGGGCAAGCGCCCCGGCCGCGAAGAACACCATGCCGACCGCGACTTCATTCCACGGCAGGACAACGCCGGCCAGCTGGACGCCATACACGAGCGCGCGCACCAGCTGTACGGCGGCATTCGCCAGCGCAGCGTACATCGTGAACAGGATCGGATAGCGCCGCGCCGATCTTTTGAGCGCCTCACGCAGCAGCATGGCCAGCTCGAGCTGCAACGCGCTGTGCAGGAGCGACATCGAAATTACGCGTCCCGGCAGCGTGTCGATACCATGGTGGAGGGCGACAATGAGAAACAGGCCCAGCGCCACGAACCCGCCCAGGCGCAACCACGGAATCTCCAGGCCCAGGTGGCGCCGGAATCCGGCCATGAGCATGACTGCGGTGCCGAGCAGCAAGGCGTTCGCGACTTCGATCGTCAGGAATGCAGGGACGATTCCGCGTGCCGCGAACAGCGGAAGCGACAGCACCGCCAGGGCGTTACCCGCGCACCACTCGCGAATACCGAGCGCGCCGCTGTCGCGCAGCGAAAACAGCACGAGCAGCATGACGGCGGAAAGCGCCATCGTTACCAGCAGAAGGCTTACGACGGTCAACATGGAGGGGTAGGGCAAGGGAAGGATAGATTTCCGTATGGTATCAAAAATTGACGAAAAATTGACATCAAACCCCCTTTGCATATCAATTTTCGTCCCCAAAATGGTGCAGAAGCAACTATAACGTTGACTCCTCGTACAGACGCGATAGACTAGGGATAATGAATTGTCTATTCAAGTCATCATCGAAACCGCAAAAGACCTAGCGAACCCTCGTCACCCAAGCCGGGAGACGGGGGTTTTCGACTTTTTCAGGCAAGTGGGAAGAGAAGGAGGAAACCATGGCTGAGTGGATGGGCTGGCTCGTCGCCGCCGGCGTGCTCGTGATCCTGGAGCTGTTCACCGGGACGTTTTATCTCTTGATGATCGCCATCGGACTGGCGATCGGCGGGCTGGTGGCCCTGCTTGGCGCCGGCGGTCCCGTGCAGACCATCGCGGCGGCCGGGGTCGGCGTGCTGGCGACCGCGCTGCTGCACCGTTCGCGCTTCGGCCGGCCGGCCAGGCACGACGCCGCGCGCGACCGCAACGTCAACCTCGACATCGGCCAGCGCGTGACGGTGCCGGGCTGGGACAACGGCCGCGCCCGCGTGATGTACCGCGGCGCGCTGTGGGACGTCGAGCTTGGCCAGGGCGCCACGCCGCAGGCCGGGGAGTACCGCATCGTCGAGGTGCAGGGCAGCCGGCTGGTGGTGTCGAATGCGGTTTCGCATTCATAAGATTTGCTTAAGATTACAACTCATCTATAAGGGATGCTCATGGAATTTTCATTCGGTACGGTGGCACTGGTGATCTTCGTCATCGCGCTGGTCTTCGTGTTCAAGACCATCAACGTGGTGCCCCAGCAGCACGCCTGGGTGGTCGAGCGGCTCGGCAAGTACCACGCCACGCTCGCGCCCGGACTGAACATCGTCGTGCCCTTTGTCGACCGCATCGCCTACAAGCACAGCCTGAAGGAGATTCCGCTCGACGTGCCGCCCCAGGTCTGCATCACCAAGGACAATACCCAGCTGCAGGTGGACGGCATCCTGTACTTCCAGGTGACCGACGCCATGCGCGCTTCCTACGGCGCCTCGAACTACATCCAGGCCATCACCCAGCTGGCCCAGACCACGCTGCGTTCCGTGATCGGACGGATGGAGCTGGACAAGACCTTCGAGGAGCGCGACCACATCAACACGACCATCGTCAACGCGATCGACGAGTCGGCCGCCAACTGGGGCGTGAAGGTGCTGCGCTACGAGATCAAGGACCTGACGCCGCCGGCCGAGATCCTGCACTCGATGCAGCGCCAGATCACCGCCGAGCGCGAGAAGCGCGCCCTGATCGCGGCCTCCGAGGGCCGCCGCCAGGAAGCGATCAACATCGCCAGCGGCGAGCGCGAGGCCGCCATCGCCCGGTCCGAAGGCGAGAAGCAGGCCGCCATCAACCGCGCCCAGGGCGAGGCGGCCGCCATCGTGGCGCTGGCCGACGCCAGCGCGACCGCGCTGCGCCAGGTGGGCGATGCGATCCGCAGCCCGGGCGGCGTCGACGCCGTCAACCTGCGCGTGGCCGAAGAGTATGTCCACGCCTTCGGCAACCTGGCCAAGACCAACAACTCCATCATCGTGCCGGCGAATCTGGGCGAGATGAGCGGCCTGATCGCGAGCGCCCTGCAGATCGTCAAGGTGCAAAAGTAATGCGGGTGGTGGTCGTCACCGGCGGCTCGGACGGCATCGGCGCCGAGATCGCCCGCCGGCTGGCCGCGCGGGACGGTGCCGCGGGCGGTCGAACCTTGGCGCTGGTGCTGGGCGCGCGCGACCGCGAAAAGCTGGAGCAGGTGGCAGGCCAGTGCGCGGCCCTCGGCGCACAGGCGCTTGCGGTGCCCACCGACGTCGCCGACCCGGACCAGTGCCGGCGCCTGATCGACACGGCCGTGCAGCGCTTTGGCCGCATCGACGTGCTGGTCAACAATGCCGGCCGCTCGGCCCATGCCTTGTTCGAGGAAGTGCCGGATCTCGGCTGGTACGAAGAGCTCATGCGCATCAACCTGTGGGGCAGCGTGTGGTGCACCCAGGCCGCCTTGCCGCACCTGAAGGCGGCGCGCGGACGGATCGTCGCGGTGTCTTCGCTGGCCGGCCTGATCGGCGTGCCGGGACGCACCGCCTACAGCGCCAGCAAGTTCGCGATGACCGGCTTCTTCGAGGCCCTGCGCGCGGAGCTGAAGGGCGCCGGCGTCTCGGTCACGATCGCCTATCCGGGCGTGGTCGATACCCGGATCCGCTACCGCGGTTTCAACGCCCTGGGCCAGGAGATGGGCAGCAGCGGCCTGCGCGAAGAGGGCGCGATGACGGTGCAGGAATGCGCGCGCCTGATCGTCGACGGCATGGAAGCGCGCCGGCGCGAAGTCGTGATGACGGCCAAGGGCAAGCTTGGCCGGCTTCTCAAACTTCTTGCGCCGGGCCTGGTGGAGAAGATGGCGCTGGCGGCATTGAAGGACGAGGTCAAGCCGCTCTAAGCCATCAGAAATCGACGCTGGCCGACACGCTCGCGGTGCGCGGCGCGCCCAGCACCAGGTAGCCGGCGCCCGGATAGCCGCCCGCCGAGGCCCAGTAGTTGCGGTCGAMGGCATTGTCGATGCGGGCGCGGAAGCTGACGTCGCGGTCCATGATGCGGGTGAGGTAGTTCGCGCCCAGGTCGAAGCGGCTCCAGGACGGCAGCTGCTGGGTGTTGGCGGCGTCCGCGTACTGCTTCGAGGTGGTGACGGCGCGCGCGTTCAGCGACAGGCCCGGCACCTGCGCGATGTCCCATTCGGCGCCCAGGTTCAGCTGGGTCCCGGGGACGCCGATCGCATCCTTGCCCTGGTTGACGGCGCCGGCGGTGCGGCGCTGTTCGGCGTCCAGCAGGGTCAGGCCGCCCAGCACGCGCAGGCCGTGCATCGGCATGCCGAACACGGACAGCTCGAGGCCGCGGTTGCGCTGCTCGCCGAAGATGCCGAACACGCGGTTCTCGACATAGGCCATCGGCTGGGCGGTGGTGAAGACGGCTGCCGTCATGCCCAGCTTGCCGCTGTCGTACTTCACGCCGATTTCCTTCTGGCGCGAGGTGTAGGGCGCGAAGACCTGGCCCTGGTTGATGGGCACCACGGTGGAGCCGGAAGCGGTCGGGCCCTGCTGCAGCGCCTCGGCATAGTTCGCGTACAGCGACAAATTCTTCATCGGCTTGTAGACGATGCCGGCGACCGGGGTGTTGGCGCTTTCGTCGTAGGCGGCGTTCTGCAGGCCGCTCGTGTAGTCGTAGCTGGTGTCCTTGATGCGCTGGTGGCGCAGGCCGACCGTGATGCGCAGCGCGTCGTCCAGCAGGGCCATCGAGTCGGCGATCGCGTAGCTGCCGAGGATGGACTTGTGGGTCAGCAGCGGATGGTCCATCGAGCCGCCGGTGAAGAAGGTGGGCGAGGGCGCCGCCACGTCGACCGGGCGATACAGATTGGTCGGCCAGCCGGCGAAGTCGCTCATGCCGTAGGCGTTGAAGGACTTCATCTCGAAGCCTGATGCGCTGGCGCTGATGGTGTGCCTGACCGGACCGGTGCGCAGCTCGCCGCGCACGCCGACTTCGCCGGTGCGGGTGCGGTCGTCGCGTACGTTGTCGAAGCGGCCCATGTTCAGACCGCCGTTGTTGTCGGTGGTGGTGGTCGTGGTCAGCGCGTTGAACTCGCTGCCCTTGCGGGCGCCGAAGGCGGCCCAGCCGGTCAGGTTCGGGGCCAGGTCGACCTCGCCGCGCAGGGTGCCGAAGGTGTCGCGCTCGTTGGAGCGGGTCCAGGGCTGGGCGAAGTTGTGGCCGGCTTCCGGCGCGGCGGGCACGGCCAGGCCGGCGCCGACCGTCACGCTGGGACGGGCGTTGTCGAGGATGTGTTCCTGGAAGCCGACGTCGGCCGACAGGCGGTAGTTGTTGCCGCGGTAGTCCATGCCCACCGACAGCACGTTCAGCTGGCGCGATTCGCGGTCGACGGCGGTGTCGCCGTCGCGGCGCACGGCGTTCACGCGGATGCCGGCGCGATCGCCTTCGCCGAAGCGGCGCGCGACGTCGAAGGCGCCAAGCACCTGGCCGCCCGATTCCACCCCCAGTGTCACCTGGTCGAGCGGGTGGTTCGGCGCGCGTTTCGGCACCAGGTTGACGGCGCCGCCGATGCCGCCGCCGCCCGGGGCCGCGCCGTTGACGAAGCTGTTTGCGCCGCGCAGGATCTCGACGCGTTCCAGCAGTTCGGAGGCGACGAACTGGCGCGGCAGCAGGCCGTACAGGCCGTTGTACGCCATGTCGTCCGAGTTCACGGCAAAGCCGCGGATCACGTACAGCTCCTGGAAGTTGCCGAAGCCGCGCGCCACCCGCACCGAAGGATCGTTCTGGACCACGTCGGCCACGCTGCGGGCCTGCTGGTCCTGGATCAGGGCCTGGGTGTAGTTGGTGGCATTGAAGGGGGTGTCCATGATGTCGGCATTGCCCAGCAGGCCGAGACGCCCGCCGCGCGCCACCTGGCCGCCGGCATAGGCCGCGGACAGGCCCTGGGCCGATGCGTCGGCCGAGGCGCTCACGACGACGGTGGCGATGCCGGGCTGGGTGCCGGATTGCGCGTCCCGGGAAGCGGGAGCGGTCTGGGCGTGGGCGATGGAGCTTGCCAGCAGCAGGGCGCCGAAAGCGGCCGGGGTCAGGGTGGTGCGGGGGAGTGCGTGGTTCTTCATGACATTCTTGCTTTTGATGAGAATAATTCTCATTATATCCATCGCGCTTGATTTCGTAAATGAGAACTATTATTATTTAGCCTCATCCGCAAGCTCGCGCCACCGTCTCCGTCCTTCATGTCCCCCGCAAACCTCCGCCGCTGGTCCTGGATCCACAAATGGAGCAGCCTGGTCTGCACCGTCTTCATGCTGCTGCTTTGCCTGACCGGCCTGCCGCTGATCTACCACCACGAGATCGGCCGCCTGCTGGGTAACGAGGTCGAGCCGCCGGCGCTGACGGCGCAACAGCAGGCGAATCCGCCGCGCGCCGACCTGGACAGCGTGATCGCCGCCGGCAAGGCGCGCTATCCGGACAAAGTGATGATGTATATGTCGCAGGAGGCCGACCAGCCGGCGCTGTGGTTCCTGACCATGGGCAGGCTTGCGAACGATCCGGACTTCGTCTCGATCGCGATCGACGCCCGCACCGCGCGCTACGTGGCCGAACCGCCGATCGAGGGCGGGGCGGTGATGGCCTTCCTGTTCCACCTGCACGTCGACCTGTTCGCCGGCGTGCCGGGCAAGCTCTTCCTCGGCTTGATGGGTCTGTTGCTGGTCCTTGCGATCGGCTCCGGCGTGGTGCTGTACGCGCCCTTCATGCGCAAGCTGGAATTCGGCGCGGTCCGCCACGGCCGTACGGCGCGCCTGAAATGGCTGGACCTGCACAACCTGCTCGGCATCGTGACCCTGGTGTGGGCCCTGGTGGTGGGCGTCACCGGCGTGGTCAACACCCTGGCCGACGTGCTGCTGCAGGTCTGGCAGTCGACCGAGATCGCGGCCATGGTCAAGCCCTATGAAGGCTTGCCGCCGCCGGCGACGCTGGCATCGATGGAAGAGTCGGTGGCGCGCGCCCAGGCGCTGCAGCCGGGCATGAAGGTCGGTTTCATCGCCTTCCCGGGCACCCCCTTCGCCAGCGCGCATCACTATGGCGTCTACATGCGCGGCGACCAGGCCCTGACCGCCAAGCTGTACAAGCCGGTGCTGGTCGACGCCGGTACCGGCCAGGTGACGGACCAGCGCACGCTGCCCTGGTACCTGAGCACCCTGCTGCTGTCGCAGCCGCTGCACTTCGGCGACTACGGCGGCGCCGGCATGAAATTCCTGTGGGCGCTGCTCGACCTGGCGACCATCGTCGTGCTGGGCAGCGGCGTGTACCTGTGGCTCAGGCGGGGCCGCGCGGCCAAGGCGAAGGCTGGGGATGAGGCGCGCGTACGGGCGGCGGGACAGCCTTCGCTGGCACGCGAAGTAGAGCCGCGATGAGCGCCTTCCGTTCCTTGTGGGGCATGCCGATCCTGCTCGGCGTGCTGACCGCGGTCGGGCTGGTGGCGGGACTGCTGGGCGATGGCTGGTGGGATGTCGCGGCCGTGATCTGCCTCGGGATACCGGTGGCGGTGGGCGCGTGGCATATCGGGAAACCCCGCTAGGGTGGGCACGGTGTGCCCCCTGCGGCATGCATACCTGCGCTTTAATTTTCTGTTAAGCATACTCCCGCCAAACCATCGTATAAGGTGGATGAGAACAATTCCAAGGAGCCCGCAGTGAAGAACTTCGTCCGCAACAACAAAGGCTTCCTGGCCTTTCTGGTCCTGTTCGGCGTGTTCCGCTCGGCGGTGGCGGACTGGAATCCGATTCCCTCGGCCTCGATGCACCCCAATCTGTTGGAAGGCGACGTGGTGCTGGTGAACCGCATGGCCTTCGATCTGAAGGTGCCGCTCACCGACGTGGTGCTGGCGCGCATGGGCGAGCCGGCGCGCGGCGACATCGTCACCTTCCGTTCGCCGAAGGACGGTATCCTCCTGATCAAGCGCCTGGTGGCGCTGCCCGGCGACACCGTTGAAATGCGCAACGAGCGCCTCTACATCAACGGCAAGGGCGCGGACTACGGCATGGTGGCGGAGTCGCTGGATTCGATCCAGGGCGCGACCCTGCGCGCGCTGCAGCTGTCCGAATCGATCGAAGGCGGCAAGGGCTGGCGCCGCCACATCCAGGTGCTCCCGGACGTGGTTGCGCCGCGCACCTTCGGCCCGCTGCGGGTGCCGGACGGCCAGTACCTGATGCTGGGCGATAACCGCGACAACAGCGCCGACTCGCGCATGATCGGCCTGGTGCCGCGCAAGCTGCTGGTCGGACGCGCCGAGCGCGTGCTGGTGTCGGCCGACTACCAGGGCAACTGGATGCCGCGCACCGAGCGTTTTGGCATGTCCCTCTACCATGTAAACTGATTGTCGTTACAATCTCGCCTTTGGTTCAGCGAAGGCGATGTAGATGCAAAGACTGTTGACGGTGATCCTGGCCTGCCTGGGTATGGTGGGCGCGCTGGCGATCGATACCTATCTTCCCTCCATTCCCGCGATCGGGCGCGCCTTCGCCGTCGGTCCGGTGGCCGTGCAGCAGACCCTGAGCGTGTTCCTGTTCACGTTCGCCTTCATGATGCTGTTCTACGGGACCCTGTCCGATTCCTTCGGCCGCCGTCCCGTGATCATGGTGGCGCTCGTCATGTACACCCTCGGCTCGGTCGGCGCCGCGCTGGCGCCCACCTTCGGCTGGCTGCTGGCTTTCCGTGCGCTGCAGGGCCTGTCGGCGGGCGCCGGCTCGGTGATCGGCCAGGCCATCGTCCAGGACCGTTTCAGCGGTGCCCAGGCCCAGAAGATGATGTCCCACATCATGATGGTGTTCGGCCTGGCGCCGGCTATCGCGCCGGTGCTGGGCGGCTGGCTGCACGTCACCTTCGGCTGGCGCGCCACCTTCTGGTTCCTGGCGCTGTTCGGCGCACTGATGCTGGTCCTGTGCTGGCGCCTGCTGCCGGAAAGCCTGCCGCCCGAAAAGCGCCACGCCTTCCATGGCGTCGCCATCGCCCGCAACTACCTGAAGGTGCTGGGCCATCCGCAGTTCCTGCTGCTGTCGCTGTCGGTGGGCCTGGCCTTTGGCGGCCTGTCCCTCTACATCGGCTCGGCGGCCAACTTCGTGATGGAGATCCTGCACCTGCCCGAAACCGCCTTCGCCTGGATGTTCATCCCGCTGATCAGCGGCATGGTGATCGGTTCGGCCTGGGGCGGCAAGCGCGCCGGCAGCCATGCGCCGGCAACGATGCGCGCGATCGGCTTCGGCCTGATGCTGCTTGCCTGCGTGCTGAACGTCGGCTATACCGCCTGGGCCGGCGCCGCCGTCGCCGTGCCCTGGGCCGTGCTGCCGCTGATGGTGTACACCTTCGGCCTGGCGGTGGCCATGCCGGCCATCCAGGTGGGCGCGCTGAGCCTGTTCCCGGACAACCGCGGCCTGGCCTCCTCGATGCTGGCCTTCATCCAGATGATGTCCTTCGCGCTGGTGTCGGGACTGGCCGCGCCGCTGCTGTTCGGCAGCGCCTTCAAGCTGGCCTGCGGCGTGACGGTGGGCCTGGCCGGCAGCTACGCGGCGGCGCGCCTGGCGGGCCTGGCGGCGCGCGACGTGCATACCCAAAAGTGATGTGCGGGCGCCGCCGCTGGCGCTAGACTGGCGTTTTCCGCACCGGAGAACGCCATGCATATGCGCGCACGCAGCCTCGTCCTGACCGCCCTGATGCTGGCCGGCGCCGCCGGGGCGCAGACGCCGGTCGGCGACTACCACCAGCACATCTTCAGCGCCGAAGACATCGCGTTGGCCGGCCCCGACTCCGGCCTGCAGCCGCTGGACGCGAAGGACGTGATCGCACTGCTGGACGCCGCCGGCATCCGCAAGGCGACCCTGCTGTCGGTCGCCTTCTGGTACGGCAAGCCGGGCCGCCGGGTCGAGGACGAAGCCGGGCAGGTGCGCCGCGAAAACGACTGGACCGCCGCCCAGGCCGCGCGCTATCCGGACCGCCTGATCGCTTTCTGCAGCTTCAATCCGCTGAAGGACTACGCGTTGCAGGAGCTGAAGCGCTGCGCCGCCACCCCGGGCATGGGACGCGGGATCAAGCTCCATTTCGGGAATTCGGACGTGCAGCTCGACGATCCTGCCCACGTGGCGCGCTTGCGCGAGGTGTTCGCCGCCGCCAACGCGGCGCACATGGCGATCGTTGTCCACATGCGGGCCAGCATCAGCAAGGAGAGGCCCTACGGTGCACGCCAGGCCAGGATCTTCGTCGAACAGCTGCTGCCGGCGGCGCCCGACGTGGTCGTGCAGGCGGCGCATTTCGCCGGCAGCGGGCCGGGCTACGAGGACCCACCGGCGCGCGAAGCGATGGCGGCGCTGGCGAGCAGCGTCGCCCGGCGCGATCCGCGCACCCGCAATCTGTATTTCGACGTCGCCTCCATCGTCGATCGCGACATCAGCCCGGAACTTGCGCAGCTTGTCGCGGACACGATCCGCCAGGTCGGGCCGGGCAGGGTGCTGTACGGGACCGATGCGGCCCAGGGCGCCAACCTGCGGCCACGCGAATCCTGGGCCGCCTTCAGGAAGCTGCCGCTGACCGACGCCGAATTCGCGCAGATCGCCGCGAACGTGCCGCCGTATTTTCGCTGAGCTTCAGCGGCGGTTGCTCTTCATCGCCTTTTCGATTTCGCGCTTGGCGTCGCGGTCGCGTTCKGTGTCGCGCTTGTCGTGCTGTTTCTTGCCCTTGGCCAGGCCGATTTCGCACTTCACGCGGCCGCCCTTGAAGTGCAGGTTGAGCGGGACCAGGGTATAGCCTGATCGTTCGACCTTGCCGACCAGCTTCTCGATCTCGGCCTTGTGCAGCAGCAGCTTGCGGGTGCGCAGGGCTTCCGGATGGCTCCAGGCGGAGGTGGCGGTCAGGGCGCTGATGTGGGCGCCGAACAGGAACAGCTCGCCGTTGCGGACGACGACGTAGGCTTCCTTGATCTGCACGCGCCCTTCGCGGATCGCCTTGATTTCCCAGCCTTGCAGCACCAGGCCGGCCTCGTAGCGGTCCTCGATGARGTAGTCGAAAAAGGCTTTCTTATTATCAATAATACTCATGAAATAGCTAAAATGCGCGCGTCGGTTAAACTACTGTTAATCCAACATCATAACAAACGGCTGACAAATGGCAGTAGTGCACAAATCAGTTTTCTTGGGCTATAGCGCCGAGCAAATGTTCGACCTCGTTGCAAAGGTCGAGGATTATCCGAAATTTCTCCCCTGGTGCAGCGGTGTGAAGCTCATCGAACGGACGGGCGACAACCTGACCGCCTCCCTGCAGATCAACTTCCACGGCGTGAAACAGAGCTTTACCACCGCCAACCACAACCAGCGTCCGACCCAGATGAAGATGCACCTGGTCGACGGGCCTTTCAAGATGCTGGAAGCGGTCTGGTCCTTCAAGTCGCTGCGCGCGGACGCCTGCAAGATCGACTTCGACATGCAGTACGAGTTCTCCAGCGTGATCCTGGAACAGATCGTCGGGCCGGTGTTCGGCATGATCGCCAACACCATGGTCGATTCCTTCTGCAAGCGTGCCGAGCAGGTGTATGGAATCTAAAACGCCCCAGTCGGCCGGCGAGCTGCAGGTCACTATCGTCTACGCCACGCCGAAGGACGAGTTCATCCATCCGATGCGCGTCGCGCCCGGCACCACGGCCGGCCAGGCGATCGAACACAGCGGCGTGCTGGCGCGTTTCCCGGAAATCAGCCTGGTGACCCAGACGGTCGGCATCTACGGCAAGAAGAAGTCGCTGGACACGGTATTGCGCGAGCGCGACCGGGTCGAGATCTACCGGCCGCTGGTGGCGGATCCGAAGGATTCCAGGCGCAGGCGCGCCGCCAGGAAGTAGGGTGGGGCGCTAGATTACGGACATTGCGCCAGAGTGCGCCTTGCCTTTTCCAGCCGCTGCGCGCGCTCCTCGTCCGATACGTAGTCGCGCTCGCCCTTCTTGTCGATGCGCACCAGACGTACGCCTGCATTTAACTGTGCCTGTTCCGCGCGCGCCGCATCGCATCCGGCCGCACGCGCCTTGTCTGCGGCAAGCGCTTCCCCCTCTTCCTTGGCCCGGCTGGCGGAACGTTTCCGGTAGTCCGCCTCGCGCTCCATCCAGCCCGGCGTGGACGGCTTTTCGGCGGACGCACCGGGCGTGGACGCCGGCTCGGGCGCCGGCTCCAGTCCGCGCGGCGCCTTCAGGATACGGCTCGGCGGCGTGCCGGGCGGCGGCGGGCGATCCGAGAAGACGCGCGCGCCTTTTTCGTCGATCCAGCTGTATTGGGCATGGGCGAGCTGCGGGAGCAGGGCGAGGGCGCCAATCGACAGGAGGCGCAGCCAGCTTGGGTTCATGATGTTTCCTTGCGTTATCTTTACCCTGATTTCGCCATGATTCGCCGGGCATGTCAACGTGCGTGGTTTTTCGCCGAATGGATGGGTTTCAGGTGCATTCGGGCCTTTTTTGGCCCCATGAAGACGTTTTACGGGAGTTTCTGTATAATTCGCTTTTGCGCCTATAGGAAATAAAACTATGCGTCTTCTTCAGAAAGCACTCACCTTCGATGATGTGCTGCTCGTCCCGGCCTACTCCAACATCCTCCCGGCCAACACGTCCCTGCGAACCAAACTGACCCGGAATATCTCGCTGAACATTCCGCTGCTGTCGGCCGCAATGGACACCGTGACCGAAGCCCGTCTCGCGATCGCGATGGCGCAGGAAGGCGGCATCGGCATCATCCACAAGAACCTGCGTCCCGCCGACCAGGCTCGCGAAGTGGCGCGCGTCAAGCGCTTCGAGGCCGGCGTGCTGCGCGACCCGATCACGGTCCCGCCGACGATGAAGATCCGCGACGTGATCGCCCTGCAGCACCAGCACGGCTTCAGCGGCTTCCCGGTGGTGGAAGGCAAGCAGGTGATCGGCATCATCACCAACCGCGACCTGCGCTTCGAGGAAGACCTGGACGCGGAAGTGCGCACCAAGATGACCCCGCGTGAAAAGCTCGTCTACGTCAATGAAGACGCCGACACGCTTGAGGCCAAGCGCCTGATGAACAAGCACCGCCTGGAGCGCGTGCTGGTCGTGAACGACGCTTTCGAACTGCGCGGCCTGATCACCGTGAAGGACATCCTGAAGTCGCATGAACACCCGAACGCATCCAAGGATGCGCAAGGCAAGCTGCTCGTGGGCGCGGCAGTGGGCGTGGGCGACAAGGACAAGGAACGCGTGGAACTGCTGGTGAAGGCCGGCGTGGACGTGCTGGTGGTCGACACCGCCCACGGCCACTCGCAGGGCATCCTGGACCGCGTCAAGTGGATCAAGGACACCTACCCGCAAGTCGACGTCATCGGCGGCAATATCGCCACCGCGGCCGCCGCGCGCGCGCTGGTCGAAGCCGGCGCCGACGCCGTCAAGGTCGGCATCGGCCCGGGCTCGATCTGCACCACCCGTATCGTCGCCGGTGTCGGCGTGCCGCAGATCACCGCGATCTCGAACGTGGCCGAAGCGCTCGAAGGCACGGGCGTACCCTGCATCGCCGACGGCGGCATCCGCTTCTCGGGCGATATCTCGAAAGCGCTGGCAGCCGGCGCCCACACCGTCATGATGGGCTCGATGTTCGCCGGTACCGAAGAGGCGCCGGGCGAAGTGATCCTCTACCAGGGCCGCAGCTACAAGGGCTACCGCGGCATGGGCTCGCTGGGCGCGATGGCCGAAGGCTCGGCCGACCGCTACTTCCAGGAAGCCTCGAGCAAGGCCGACAAGTTCGTGCCGGAAGGTATCGAAGGCCGCGTCGCCTACAAGGGCAGCGTGCTGGCCATCATCTACCAGCTGGTCGGCGGCGTGCGCCAGTCGATGGGCTATTGCGGCTGCGCGAGCATCGAAGAACTGCGTGCGAAAGCCGAGTTCGTCGAGATCACTTCGGCAGGCATGCGTGAATCCCACGTCCACGACGTGCAGATCACCAAGGAAGCGCCGAACTACCGCTCCGAATAAAGATCCCGAGACGCGGCCCCTGCGGCCGCGTTTTTGTATTCGCTATCAGAAGACCATATGCATTCCAAAATCCTCATCCTCGACTTCGGTTCCCAGGTTACCCAGCTGATCGCCCGCCGCGTGCGCGACGCCGGCGTGTTCTCCGAGGTCTACCCCTACGACATCGGCGACGACTTCGTCCGCAACTACGGCGCTTCCGGCGTGATCCTGTCCGGCAGCCATAACTCGACCCTGGAAGGCGACTCGCCGCGCGCGCCGCAGGCCGTGTTCGAACTCGGCGTGCCGGTGCTGGGCATCTGCTACGGCATGCAGACCATGGCGGCCCAGCTGGGCGGCAAGGTCGAAAACGGCAAGGTGCGCGAATTCGGCTACGCCGAGGTGCGCGCCCGCGGCCACACCAGGCTCCTGAACGGCATCAACGACTTCGTCACCGATGAAGGCCACGGCATGCTGAAGGTCTGGATGAGCCACGGCGACAAGGTCCTGGAAATGCCGGAAGGCTTCAAGCTGATGGGCTCCACCGACAGCTGCCCGGTGGCCGCCATGGCCGATGAAGAACGCCGCTTCTACGCGCTGCAGTTCCACCCGGAAGTCACCCACACCACGCAAGGCGAAGCCATCATCGGCCGTTTCGTGCACGAGATCTGCGGTTGCAAGAGCGACTGGAACATGCCGGACTACATCGGCGAAGCCGTCGAGAAGATCCGCGCCCAGGTCGGCAGCGATGAAGTCATCCTCGGCCTGTCCGGCGGCGTCGACTCGAGCGTGGCCGCAGCCCTGATCCACCGCGCCATCGGCGACCAGCTGACCTGCGTCTTCGTCGACCACGGCCTGCTGCGCAAGGACGAGGGCAAGATGGTCATGGACATGTTCTCGAAGAACCTCGGCGTGAAGGTGCTGCGCATCGACGCGAGCGACCAGTTCATGGGCCACCTGGCCGGCGTGACCGATCCCGAGCAGAAGCGCAAGATCATCGGCCGCGAATTCGTCGAAGTGTTCCAGGAACAGGCCAAGCAGCTGACTTCCGCTCGCTGGCTGGCCCAGGGCACGATCTACCCGGACGTGATCGAATCGGCAGGCAAGGGCAAGAAGGGCCAGACCATCAAGAGCCACCACAATGTGGGCGGCCTGCCGGAAACGCTCAACCTGCAGTTGCTGGAGCCGCTGCGCGAGCTGTTCAAGGACGAGGTGCGCAAGCTGGGCGTGGCCCTAGGCCTGCCGCACGACATGGTGTACCGTCACCCCTTCCCGGGTCCGGGCCTGGGCGTGCGTATCCTGGGCGAAGTGAAGCGTGAATATGCCGACCTGCTGCGCGAAGCGGATGCGATCTTCATCGAAGAGCTGCGCAATACCCCGTTCGTGGCGCCGATGGTGCCGGGTATCGACGCGGGTAAAGCGCCGGTGAACTGGTACGAGGCGACGTCGCAGGCGTTTGCCGTGTTCCTGCCGGTGAAGTCGGTTGGCGTGATGGGCGATGGCCGTACCTATGAATACGTGGTGGCGCTGCGTGCCGTGCAGACCCTGGACTTCATGACGGCGCAGTGGGCGCATCTGCCGCACGATCTGCTGGGCCGGGTGTCGAACCGGATCATCAACGAGGTTCGTGGTTTGAATCGCGTTGTTTATGATATTTCGGGTAAGCCGCCGGCGACCATCGAGTGGGAGTGACGGGAGTTCTCTAACTAGTTGATTCCAAGTTGGAATTTAATGAGCCGTTGATCATTGCCAGAATGATCGACGGTTTTTTTATCCGGGCGAGTGAGTTCGGGTATGCCAAAGTATTGCCAAGTAAGAGATTTTATTAGGATTAGACGTGGCACTGGCCATGAATCGCCACCATCTTCCTAGATACTCTATAGCCGTAAAGAATATCGCTTTTCAAACTCGACTGGCGACAACCGTTCGTTGAAGCTGTGGCGCCGCTTCGGATTGTAAAACATCTCGATGTAGTCGAAGACGTCCTGTCTGGCCTCGTCGCGCGTTGCATAGACCTTGCGGCGAACCCGCTCTCGCTTCAGCAGCTGGAAAAAGCCCATCATAGACTGAGTGTCGTGGCAGTTACCGCACCTGCTCTTGCTTTGCACAAAGTTGTGTGATTCGAGGGTGTCAAGCTGCCGGCCTGTAGTCGGGCTCTCTCGGCGGCGATTACAAGACATTGGGATGTTCCGCAGGACGTCGCAGACGCCATTGCGCAGGCAGCTGATCCCGGCGAGTCAAACCTTGCCCTGGCGCTTCGCCAGGGCGATTGTATTGCCAAGCTGCGGCTGCTGCTCGACAGCGGTGTCCTATCCGCAGACGATACCCTCATCTCGGTTGCGCTCGACAGTTTCCAGCAGCGCTGCCTGCGAAAGCTGTGCAATGTGGAAAGTTAAAGACATTTCGATTGCTTGCAACGCAGAGAAATCAGTAGCTCAACCATTTTGTCGGAACGGAAGGCATTTGCAACCTAATGCCGCCGAAAAAAAGAACGCGCTTGAAAGTGAAATCAAGCAAATGCGACAAATGTTATGTGTGTGCTCGTCGAGTGCTACAACATGCCGGTGCGCTACGCCTGTCTGGCGCGCAAGTTCTTTGTAACGTTGTCAATTTTCGATCATGGCCGCCCAATCTGGCATTCGGCGCCATTAGACCGGGACAGAACACTGTTCTTGCCGCTTGGTCTACAAGTGGCAGCGCGTGTCGGGGCCTCGACAATGCAGGTGCTATATTGTTCGAAAAAGATTGCAAGACGACGAGGCGCTTGAATCCGTCTTTTTCTTTGCCGTAACTTGGGGGGCTAAGGAATGGCCCGGTCCGCGCTTTATGGAGTTGATGCAATCGAATGCCAGATACCGATCGAAATCGCACACTTCTACCTGCCTTCCTAGTACTGCTGCTTGGATGCTCCGTTTCGTTCTCCGCTTTCGAACTCGAAAATCGCCTCGCTGGCGAACGTACCGCGCTTCACGCGGCGACCGACGCGGCCCAGTACCAGTACGCACTTGAGCAGGGCATCGGCGCTTACGCCCATTTAAGCCGGGACCTGGCGGGTTACGTCGCGGCCGCCGGTGATTCTGGCGAAGCTGGCTTCGTAAGATATGCGCGCACCGCCGATGTGCTTGCCGAGCATCCGGGCCTTCGCTCGATTGGATATGTTGAGCAGGTGCCAGGCTCCAGCCTGGATACCAATGCCTTGTTCTCATACTGGTACATGTATCCGCGAAGTGCAGAGGCGCTGCGTGCCTGGGAGCCCGACTTGTCGAAAGTACCTGAACGCCGGCGGGCAATGCAGGTGGCCCGCGATTCCGGCTTGCCCACCTCTACGCAACCGCATTCCTACCTGAGCAGCTCGAATGCAACGCCAGTGGTCGCCGTTTTCTCGCCCGTCTACCGCACGGCGCTCCCGCCAACTACGATTGCCGAGCGGCGCGCAGCATTGCGCGGCTTTGTTTTTTTAGTTGTCGATGTTGACGAGGCAGTGGAGCGGGTAATGGGGCCGGGATTTCGTCGGTCATTCGACCTTGAGATTTACGACGGATCGGTGCGCCCCGAGAATCAGTTGTATGACGGCGACAAACGACCCCACTTTCGCTTGGGCGACCGTGATTTTCCTGTGGCCCGCCAATCCGACCTTACGTTCGCTAACCGCACGTGGAAACTGTTTTTCTTCGCAAAACCTGTGTACCGCGAGCGTTATTACAATCCCTACGGCGTAGTGATCCTGTTGGCGGGCTTTATGGCGTCGATCGGACTCGCCTACCTCACTGCAGCGTGGATGCGGCGTGTGGCCAAGCGCTCGCGCCGGCGCGCAGAAGTCATGCGCTTTGACACGATCTTCGAAAAACACCCTTTTGCGGCCTATTCCCTCGATCACCGACACCGCTTCCTGAGTGCAAACGCGAAGGCCTTGAATGATTTTAAATTGAGCAAGCAAGACCTGATCGGGAAGCCCATCGAGGAGATGATCGTGCCGGAGAATCTGTCGCGCTTTCTCCAGGCGTTTGCGGAGGTCTTGAATGGGGATTCGGTGTCCTTCGAATCGGCGCTGATCGATAACGTTGGCGTGCGCATCGAGGTGAGCATGATCATGCTTCCGGTAATAGCTAACGATCGGGTGATCAGTGTTCTCGGTATTGCCGAAAACATCACTGAACGCAAATTGATCGAGTGGCGCCTTGCGGACTCTCAGCGGATGCTCAAACTGGTCATCGACAACATTCCCCAGAGGGTATTCTGGAAAGACTCGCAGCTCAGATATCTGGGCTGTAACGAGGCGTTTTCCCGTGATGCAGGCTTGGCGCGACCCGAAGACATCGTTGGCAAGAGCGATTTTGAACTGGCTTGGCGGGCAAGCGCGGAATTGTACCGGAATGACGACATCGAGACGATGCGCTCCAACGAGCCAAAAATCAATTTCGAGGAGCGTCAACTGCGTGATGATGGCAGTGAGACGTGGTTGCGCACAAGCAAAATACCGCTCTATGACATTGACGGACGCACCGTCGCGTTGCTCGGGTTATACGAAGATATCACTGATCGTAAGTTGCTTGAACGACAGCTGCAGCAATTGGCGCATTACGACAGTCTGACCGGGCTGGCCAATCGCGCCTTCTTCTACCACCACTTGGAATTGGTGACGTCGCGCTTGAAGCGCCGCCATGCGACAGTGGCGCTGCTGTACCTCGACCTTGACCGGTTCAAGGCGATCAACGATACCTATGGCCACGACGCAGGCGACGTGGTGCTCAAGGCGTTCGGTCAGCGCATCAAGCACGTGGTGCGAGAGACGGACCTCGTGGTACGCCTCGGCGGCGACGAATTCGCCGTGCTGCTGGAGGATTTGCCCGACCCCAAGACCGCAGAAACCGTGGCGCGCAAGCTTGTTGCAGTGATGCAGGCGCCATTTCCACTCGGGTCGGCCGACGTGGCGGCCGGCACTAGCATTGGTGTCGCCTATCTCGAGCCAGGTATGGCTGGCGACGAGGCGGTGCGCCGGGCGGATCAGGCGATGTATCGGGCCAAGCGTGGCGGACGCAACCGGCATGAGGTTTACGGCTCTGCTCTCTAGGCGTGCATTTGCAGGAGATTGTTGCCATCGGTAGAGAGCCTGGATAGCGGTGCTTTGCCACCGATCCCTTGGCGGGGACGGCCACGGTCGTAATCGTCGTTCCACTGGCGGAGGACATCCGTCCGCTCGTCAGAATCGGTGTAGACGAAACCATGGATCCACTCGTCTAGCGCTGACTAGATGATGCGATCTGCCTTACCGTTGGTTTGCGGTCGGTAGAGTCGGACGACGCGATGCTTAAGTGTTGGACGACAAAGGTTGGAGCCGCTTTTCAGCCCAGGCCTACGCGTCTTCGCAAGTGGACAAGAGCTACGGGAGAATCCGCGGCCAATTGATCTATCTCTGCAGAGTTGTCGGCTCTGCCGTTGAAATCGCCGACTTCCGGCCCAGTTCGCGCCGCAATCGTGCGTGGACTGCTCGCGTACATAATTTGCGCCGGAACCAATTTGAATGGCGACCGCCGCTGGTCATGCTCGATGTCGCTTCCCAGCGACGGTTGCTTGTCGGTTGCTCATCAACCGGGATTCACTGATGAGCTACCGTCAGCTCCTCATAGAAAGGAGCAATCCGAATTAGCGGATGTCGCAACTGCGTGTTGTTTGATCAACTAGAAGTCCTAGGTCTGGCGTAGTGTCCCGCCATGCGGAAGTGCAACATGCTACTGCTAATGGTACGGATCAGTTTGTAGTGAAAAAAGCTTCATCGAATCAACGGGCTAGCTCATCCATTGATAGAATGGGAATGACGCCAGGCTCGCCGGCGGCTCAAAAGCTTAGGCAGTAACGGCAACACGAGCCCCTGATTTCAGGGGCTTTTTTTCATGTTCACGAGAACAAAAAACGGAATCCTGAGAATGAGGAAAAGCAGGGCAATGACCCGAACGCGACGATTGTGCAGCACGCTGATGGGCATCGCATTGAGTTCCCTTGCTTGCGCACAGGGCCATTCCGTCGTTCTGGCCGACTACAACCATGCCGTCTGGACCGCGAGCGACGGCGCCCCCGTACACGTCGAGCGCATGACGCAAACGCCCGATGGCTGGCTGTGGCTGGGGACGCCRAACGGCCTGTACCGCTTCGACGGCGTGCGTTTCCACCCCTTCGTCGCAGCCAACGGCGAGCACTTGCTGAGCCCCCGGATCTGGGAGCTGGCACCCCAGCCCAACGGTGACCTGTACATCGCTTACGAGGCCCCGGGCCTGAGTGTACTGCACGCGGACGGCCGGCTTGAGCATCTCGCTCCGGGAACGAAGGAGAGTCCCGTCAGCAGGACCAATGACGTGGTACGCGACGGCGAAGGCGCGCTGTGGGTCGGCACATCCTCCGGTCTGCGGCGCCTGCAGCAGGGGCGTTGGTCGAAGCTGGGAGCGGCGCAAGGCTGCCCCGATGCGCCGTTGACGATCGCGCTTGATCGCAACGACCGGTTATGGGCCACCAATGGCCGTCACCTGTTCCGCTACGACCGGGACGCCGAGCGTTGCGTCCCCGCCAGCCTGACTGCACCAAACCGCGACGCTTCCGAAAAGATGCTGGGATTCCGGACCTCGCAGGACGGCCGGCTCTGGGTTGGAGCGGATAGCTATCTTGCGCTCGTATCGGCGCCGGCGCCCGGTGCTACCGCGCGGCCGGGCTACCTCAGCCAGGGATCGGGCAGTACCGCCATCTTCGACCGGGCCGGCAACCTGTGGGCACTGCGCTGTCCGACCGGCGTCTGCCTGGCCGCGTACGCCGGCGTGGACCAGGCGAGCTACATCGACGTGGCTGCGGCGACGACGAGCCGGCTCGACCAGCCTGGCCAGCTGAGCTCGCTGGCGCCGCGCGTGATCTTCGAAGACCGTGAAGGCGATATCTGGCTCGGTTCTGCGACCGGTATCGAGCGCTTCCGCCGGAACACCTTGCGCCCCTTGGGGCTGCCGGCCATCAAGGGAGATTTCCATGTCGCGCCCGACGCCGACGGCAGCGTGTGGGTGGTCGCTCCCCAGGAGATGCGGGGATGGCGCTACGATCCTGCGTCGCGCCGTCTCACGGCGTTGCCGGGCAAGTATCGCGGTGCCACGCTTGCGCCCGACGGTGCGGTCGTGCTCCTCAGGGAGGACGGCATTACGGTGCGCCGCGCCGGTGTCGAGACCGTTATCGACCTGCCGGGACCGCTGCCGATGGCGGCCTGGGCACGCGGCGACGGCCACCGGGTCTGGCTCGGCGGGGTAAACGTCCCGGTCCAGCTTTGGGACGGCCACGCCTGGCGGCCGCTGGCCGACCTGCCTGGCGCCGAATTCGTCTTCAGCACGGCGGGCCAGCCCGGCCAGATGTGGCGCGGACTCGCCGATGGCCGCCTGGTGCTGTTCGAGGGTGGCCGCCTGCGGGGGGAATACGGCCAGGCTGCGCTGGGCAACATCGGCCAGGCGACTTGCGTGGCGACGGCGCCCGAACTCGTCGTGGGCGGCGAAGCTGGCGTGGCAGTGTTGCACGAAGGGCGCTTCCGGCGCTTGCGCGTGGAGCGCGACGATGTGCTGCGCCGTGTCACCGGCTTCTTCGTGGCGGCCGACGGCACCCGCTGGCTGAACGGCGGCATCGGCCTGCTGCGTGTCGAAGCAAGCGATTGGCGCCGGGCGGTGGATAGCGGTGCGCCGCTGCGCTATGCCTTGCTGGACGCGCGCGACGGCTACTCGGGCACTGCGGCGGGTGTAGCGTCGTTGAGGTTGGTGGGCGAGCGCCTGTGGGTGACGACCACCGACGGCATCGTCGAGCTCGACCCGTCGCGGCGCGAACGCAATCCGCTGGCGCCGCAGCCCTTGCTGCTGGCGGTGACCGGGGATGAGCTTGCCTACCCGCTGACGCGCCCGCCGCTGATCCGCGCCGGCACCACGCGCCTGCGCTTCGACTTCACCGCGCCTGCGCTCAGCCGGCCCGAACGCATCGTCTTCAGCTACCGCCTCGACGGCGTGGACCGTGCCTGGCAGACCGGCTCCGAACGCAGCGCCACCTATACGGGGCTGGCGCCGGGAGACTACCGCTTCCGGGTGCGCGCCATGAACGAGGACGGCGTGTGGAGCGAAGGCGAACGGACTTTCGACCTGCACGTGGCGCCGACCCTGGTGCAGACCGCCTGGTTCAAGCTGGCGTGCGTGCTGGCCGGCCTGCTGCTACTCTGGCTCGGCTACCGCCTGCGCCTGCGCTTCCTGACGCGGACCTTGACCGAGCGTATGAGTGCGCGGATGGAAGAGCGCGAACGCATCGCGCGCGACCTGCACGACACCGTGCTGCAGACTTTCCAGGGTTTCGTGATGAAGGTGACGACGATCCTGCCCGCATCGGAGTCCGCGCTGGCGGACTCCTTGAGGCGCAGCCTGCGCGACGCCAAGGCCGCCATCGAGGAAGGGCGCGACAAGGTCGCAGCCCTGCGCGACGGCGCGCACCACGAGCCCTCGCTGTGCGACTATCTGCGCACGACGGGGGAGCAGGACGCCGGGCCGGGCCAGCACTTCACGCTGCGCTGCGTGGGCAGGGCGCGGGCGCTGCATCCGATCGTCGAGCAGGAGTTGTGCGCCATCGGCCGCGAAGCCTTGCGCAACGCCTTCCGCCATGCGGATGCAAAACTGCACGAAGCGGTCGTGGAGTACGGTGCAGGCGCCCTGGTGCTGACCGTGCGGGACGACGGCCGCGGTATCGACGCCGGCGCCAGGGACAAGCAGGGCCACTGGGGCTTGCGCGGCATCGAGGAGCGCGCCCGGCGCATCCATGCCGACGCGCGCCTGCGCACGGCGCCCGGCGCCGGCACGAGCTGGCGGATCGAAATCAAAGCGACACTGGCGTATGCGGACGTGCGCCGGGGCCTGCGCTGGCGCTGGCCCTGGCGACGCTGACGTTCAGCGGCTCTGGACGTCCGGGCTGGTACGCGACTCGAGCTGGGACGGCGCCGGCCTCACCGGCGCCTGGACGGCGGCGTGACGCAGGATCGACTGCGACTGGGACACCGGGCGCGTGATCGGCGAACGCTTGGCGCCGAGTGCGAAGTCGCTGGGCCGGTTCAGGCCCGTGGCCACCACGGTCACGCGCATGGCGTCGCCCAGCGACTCGTCGTAGACCGCGCCGAACTTGATGATGGCCTCGTCGCCGGTCTGCGAGCAGATCGCGTTCATTACCGCCTTCGTTTCACGCAGCTTCAGCGTTTCCTCGGATGCGGCAATGTTGACCAGCACACCGCGCGCGGCGCGCAGGTTCGAGCCGTCGAGCAGCGGGCAGGCAATGGCTTCTTCGGCCGCCTTGACGGCACGGTCTTCGCCGCTGTGCTGGGCGGAGCCCATCATGGCCATGCCGGTCTGGCGCATGACCGTGCGCACGTCTTCGAAATCGACGTTGACCATTCCAGGCACGGTGATGATTTCGGCAATCCCGGTCACCGCCTTGCTCAGCACATCGTCGGCGGCGGCAAACGCCTCCTTTTGCGTGATGTCGCCACCGAGGACTTCCTCGAGGCGGCTATTGAGGACGATGACGAGCGAGTCGACGCATCGGGCCAGGGTGGCGATGCCTTCTTCCGCTACGCGCATGCGCCGCGGACCTTCGAATTCGAAGGGCTTCGACACCACGCCGACGGTCAGGATGCCCAGCTCGCGCGCCACTTCGGCAATCACGGGCGCGGCGCCGGTGCCGGTGCCGCCGCCCATGCCGGCGGTGAGGAACACCATGTCGGCGCCTTTGAGCGCGTCGGCGATGATGGTGCGTTCGCGCGTGGCGCTTTCGCGTCCGACGATCGGGTCGCTGCCTGCGCCGAGTCCGCTCTCGCCGAGCTGGATCCGTTTTTCGGTCTTGGTGTTCGACAGCGCTTGCGCGTCTGTATTCGCGCAAATGAATTCGAAGGTCGACACTCCGGAGGAGGCCATATGGCTGACGGCATTGCCGCCGGCACCGCCAACCCCGATTATCTTGATGACCGTTGCCGGTTGGGGAATGTTTGTTTCGGACAAGGAATACTCCGTTTGAAATTGTGTGTTCGACCGGCTGTAATTGCTGCGCGACAAGCGCATGCTGGTGCCGAGCCTATTAGACTACTTGCTGAGGTGCGCACGCGAAAGTTTGAAAACGTTACATTCGAAAACAATTGTAATAACGCGTGCAATGGCGCCGAAACGCTGGTGTGCGCTTAGGTATGCAGCAAGGCCACGAACTGCATGAGCTCGTTTTCGCCAAGGTCCGACACCGCCGAGAAATTCATCCCGCCAGCGCTCCACCGGACCAGGTGATAGCCTTGCCTGTCTGTCATCTGCGGCCTTGAAGGCAGATCCTTGCCTGGCCAGATCGTCACATTAATCGGATGGCGATGGCGGCGGTAGACGAGGACCGCGACATTCTGGCCCGCCAGATAGTCGAGCCGGCCACCGATCAGCGGATATCCTTGCGCTGCGAGGTCGATGACTGGGGGAGCGAAGGCCAGCTTGCCGTTGAACCAGGGTTTGACGGTGTGCTGATCGGACGAGACAAGGTCGGTCAGGTGGTCGACTTGCAGGGACCGTAGGTGGCTTGCGACCAGTTCATCGGTTAGGATCTGTTGCGGCGACCGCGCCATGCGGTACTCGCCGACACCCCAGGCCAGGGCCGCTGCCAGCGCCACGGTGAGTGCCGCGGCGGTTTGCGGCCACCAGCTTCGCCGTGCAAGCGGGCTCGTGCGAGGCATCCGAGTGGACGGCAGGCCCGTGACGACCTGCGCGTGCAGCGCCGGCGGTGCGCTGAAATACGGCGCTTTCTCACGTATCCGCATGCCGGCGCTGCGTTGTTCCTCGATCTCGCGCCGGCACGCGAGACAGGTCTCGAGATGACGATCCACCGCGAGCGTGTCGACGATGCCCAGCTCCCGGTCGACATAGGCGGGCAAGAGTTGCTGGACCTCGCTATGCTCCATCATTCCCTCCGATAGCCTCGCCGAGGTTTCTCGCGAGAAGCTTGCGGCCCCGTCCCAGCCTTGACATCACCGTGCCGATCGGAATACCGGCAATCTCGGCGATTTCCTTGTACGACAATTCTTCCAGTTCGCGCAGGACGACGACCTCGCGAAATTCAAGAGGCAGGGCGGCAAGCGCCTGTTGTACGGCCCGATCGCAATCCTGTTGCATCAGCCGGGCCTCCGGATTCCCACGGGTTTCGTCCAGGCCGTGGAGTTCTTCGTCGAATGCCGTCTCTGGCGGCACGCCTTTTTCACGCAATCCGCTGTAAAAGGTATTGCGCACGATGCGAAGCAGCCACACGCGTCCGTCGCTGCCATGAAATCCTGAAAAATACTTGAACGCACGCATCGCGGCCTCCTGCACGACGTCCTGCGCATCCTCGCGGTTGCGGGTCAACCAGCAAGCGAGATTGAAGGCCGAATTCAGATGCGGCAGGATCAATTCCCGGAATCGCACTTCAAGGGCCGAGCTGTCCATACGCATCCTTCGCTTGTCATCCCATCAAGACTGCGCTCGCCTGGATTTTATTCYCGATTCGTCGGGTGGTCCGGGAATAAGACGTCGCTGCCGCCGGTATACGGCTTACCGATCCGATCGAATCGGGGATGAACATGGAGGAAGCAATGGAACACACTATCGACCGGCGCGATTTCCTCAAGCTGGCAGGGCTGGGTGGCGTGGTGTTTGCGTCCGGCCTGGCCGGCTGGGCCAGCGCAGCGACACCCGGAAAGGATTTTTATTTTGTTCAGCTGTCGGACGCGCACTGGGGTTTTGAAGGGCCGCCAAATCCGGACGCCCGCGGGACGCTGCCGAAAGCAGTCGCGGCCGTGAACAAGCTGGAGCCGCCGCCCGATTTCATCGTGTTTACCGGCGACCTGACGCACACGACCGATGATCCGGTGGAGCGCCGCAAGAGGCTGGGCGAATTCAAGGGGATCATCGACGGTCTGAAGGTCAAGGATCTGCATTTCATGCCAGGCGAGCACGACGCATCGCTGGACCATGGTGCCGCCTTCCAGGAATTCTTTGGCGACACCCACTACAGCTTCGACCACAAGGGCGTGCATTTCATTGTGCTGGACAATGTCTCCGACCCCGCGGGAAGAATCGGCGATACCCAGCTCGCGTGGCTGGCCAGCGACCTCGGCAAGACAGCAGCGAACCTGCCGGTCGTCGTGTTCACGCATCGTCCCTTGTTCGACCTGTATCCACAATGGGACTGGGCCACGCGGGATGGCGCGGCGGCTGTCGAGCTGTTGATGCCGCGCGCGAACGTCACTGTTTTCTACGGCCATATTCATCAAGAAAATCATCACATGACCGGCCATATTGCCCACCATGCGGCGCGTTCCCTGATCTATCCCTTGCCGGCGCCAGGATCGCAACCCAAGCGCGCACCGCTGCCATGGGATGCCGCGCATCCCTATCGCGGATTGGGATACCGCGAGGTGGCCGCGCAGCAGGCGGGGCAGGCCTTTCAATTGCAGGAATTCCCCGTCCAGGGAGGCTCGTCATGAAACCCTGCCTGCAGCGGCGCCTGTTCGTGCTTGGCACGGCGGCGGCTACCCTGAGCATGCTGGTTCCCGCAAGCGCGAGGCGCGAGCAGGAGCGCCTGGTGCAAGTGCGCGCCCGGCGATTCACGTTCGAGCCGGATGAGATCCGGCTCGCGCTTGGCGTACCGGTCAGCTTCGAATTCACTTCGCTGGACGTCCCGATGGGTTTCAATTTGCCGGACTTCGGTGTGCGAAGCGATATCCTGCCCGGTATGGTGACACGGCTCCGCCTGACGCCGGACAAGGCCGGTCAGTTCCCGTTTCATTGCGATATCTTTTGCGGATCCGGCCATGAAACGATGTCCGGAATGATTGTCGTGAGTTGAGGCGTGGTCCAGTCGTCCGCCCCGAATGTCCAGGATGTTCTAGAATTCCCCCGATCCATCTCGTCTGCCGCATGTGGTCTCGTCAGGAGGAGGGCATATGAACCTGTCGCAGGTGACCGTCCAGCCGGCTCCCAGGCCCGGCAGTTCATTCCACCAGGCCCTCCGCATCCTGCCGCGGCCGCGCCGCGCCGCCATGTTCGATATCTATGCTTTCTGCCGCGCGGTGGACGACATCGCCGATGGCGCGGCGCCGCCTGCCGAAAAGCGTGCGGCGCTGGAGCGTTGGCGCGAGGACGTGCACGCATGCATCGACGGCGCCGGCCCGGCGCATCTGGCGAACTTGCAGCGTGATATTGCCACCTTCTCACTCGCACGCCCCGATTTCGACGCCGTCATCGACGGCATGCTCATGGACGCACAGTCCGAGCCTATCTGCGCGCCGCCGGCGGCGACGCTCGACCTGTACTGCGACCGCGTCGCCAGTGCGGTCGGCCGGCTGTCGGTCAGGGTGTTCGGCCTGCCGGACGACGACGGCATCCTGCTCGCGCATCACCTTGGGCGCGCCCTGCAGTTGACCAATATTCTGCGCGACATCGACGAGGACGCCGGCATCGGTCGCGCCTATCTGCCGCGTGAATTGCTGATGGAAGCGGGTATTGCCCCTGGCGACGGCGGGTGGAAGGCGGCGGCGATCGCAGCCGATCCCGCACTGCCGCAAGCCTGTGTCCGGCTAGCCGGCCAGGCGCGCGCCTGTTTCGACGAGGCCACGAATGTCATGCGCGGTCATCGCGGCGGCTGCGTGCGGACACCGCGCATCATGGGCGCGGTGTACCAGGCGCTGCTGGCGCGCATGCTCGAGCGGGGCTGGGCCGGGCCGCGCGGCGCGGTCAGGGTCGGCAGCCTCGAACGGCTCGGCATCCTGCTGCGGCATGCCGTTCTATAGCCCATCATTTCTGTAAAGGAATCATGATGCGATATTCAGCGTTCCGGGCATTGCATGTGGGGACGGCGGGTGCAGGCGGGGTCGCGCATGAGGCGCGCAGCCGCGGTCTCGAGCAGGGAATCGAGCGCGCGCTCCGGGCGGTCCTGGCCGAGCAGCGGCCGGACGGGCACTGGGTCTACGAACTGGAAGCGGATGCCACCATCCCTGCCGAGTACGTGCTGATGGTGCACGCGCTGGGCGAGCCGGCCGACCCGGCGCTGGAAGCGCGAATCGGCCGCTACCTTCGCCGCAAGCAGGGCGCGCACGGCGGCTGGCCGCTGTTCCATGACGGCGCCTACGACCCGAGCGCCAGCGTGAAAGCTTATTTCGCCCTGAAAATGATCGGCGATTCGCCGGATGCGCCGCACATGGTCCGGGCGCGAGAGGCGATCCGGGCGCGCGGCGGCGCCGAACGCAGCAACGTGTTTACCCGCATCCTGCTGGCGCTGTACGGGGTCGTGTGCTGGGACGCCGTGCCGGTCATGCCGGTCGAAATCGCGCTGCTGCCGCGCTGGTTCCCCTTCCATTTGTCCAAGGTCTCCTACTGGACCCGCACCGTGCTGACGCCCCTGCTGGTGCTCGACGCGCTCAAGCCGCGCGCGCGCAACCCGCGCGGGGTCGGCATCGACGAGCTGTTCCTGGCGCCGCCGCGCGAGCTTGGCCCGGCAGCTTGCGCGCCGCACCAGAATCCGTTCTGGTTCGCCTTCTTCAGCAAGGCCGAGGCCTGCGTCCGACTGCTGCAGCCCGGCATGCCGGCCCGCCTGCGGCGCCGCGCGATAGCACGCGCCAGCAGTTTCGTACGCGAGCGGCTCAACGGCGAGCACGGGCTCGGCGCCATTTTTCCGGCCATGGTCAACGCCGTCATGATGTTCGATGCAATGGGCGTCCCGCGCGACGATCCGGATGCCGTCCGTGCGCGCCGTGCGGTCGACAGGCTGCTGGTGGACCGTGGCGACGAAACCTACTGCCAGCCCTGCTTTTCCCCAGTGTGGGATACCGCGCTGATGAGCCATGCCCTCCTCGAAACGGGCACGCCGGAAGCGCTCGAGGCGGCGCGCCGCGGCCTCGAGTGGCTGCGTCCCCTGCAGATCGTCGATCTGCACGGCGACTGGGCCGAGCGCCGCCCCGGCCTGCGCCCCGGTGGCTGGGCCTTCCAGTATGCGAATGCGCACTATCCGGACGTCGACGATACGGCGGTCGTGGCGATGGCCATGCATCGCTACGACCGGCTCCAGCCCGAGCCCGGTTTCCAGGACGCGGTCGAGCGCGCCCGCGAATGGGTACTCGGCATGCAGTGCCGCGGCGGGCGCCACGGGCACGGCTGGGGTGCCTTCGACCCGGAGAACACCCACCTCTACCTGAACAACATTCCCTTCGCCGATCACGGCGCGCTCCTCGATCCGCCCACTGCGGACGTGTCCGCGCGCTGCGTGTCGATGCTGGCCCAGCTCGATCCGGCTGCCTGCCGCGACCGGAAGGCGCCGGCCCGGCGTGCGCTGGCATGGCTGCTCGACGAGCAGGAAGCGTGCGGCGCATGGTATGGACGCTGGGGCATGAACTATATCTATGGCGCCTGGAGCGTGCTGTGCGCGCTCGGCGCCGCCGGCCTGGACATGAAGGACGAGGCGGCCGTGCGCGCCGTCGCATGGCTGGCATCGATCCAGAACGAGGATGGCGGCTGGGGCGAGGACGGCGACAGCTACCGTCTCGGCTACGACGGCCACCGGCCATTCCAGTCGACACCTTCGCAGACCGCATGGGCGGTGCTCGGGATGATGGCGGTGGGCGCGGTCGACTCGCCGGCCGTCGCCCGCGGCATCGCCTGGCTGCTCGAGCGGCAGCGCGAGGATGGCCTGTGGGACGAGCAACACCACACCGCGACCGGCTTCGAACGCGTGTTCTATCTGCGTTACCACGGCTATGCGCGCTATTTTCCCTTGTGGGCGCTGGCGCGCTACCGCAAGCTGCGCTTTAGCGGCGGCGGCAGGCCGGGGTATGGCATGTGAGGGACACGGGCGAGCGGGATGCCAGGGTCATCGTCGTCTGCGGCCTGGGCTTCGAAGCGGCGATCGTGTCCAGGCTGGGCGTGGCCACCGTGCGCGGGCCCGGACCGCAGCGGATTGCCGATGGGCTCGATGCCCTGCTCGCCGGGCAGGGCGGGCGCGCCGGGGACTGGGCCGGCATCCTGAGCTTTGGCTGCGCCGGCGCCACCGATCCCTCACTGCGGCCGGGTGACTGCCTGCTGGCGTCAAGCGTGTGGAGCGCGGCCGGGGCGTTTCCCGTGGATCGCGCCTGGTCGCGTGCACTGCGGGCCCGGCTGCTGCAGGCGCGCGAAGGCCTGCTCGCAGGGCTGGATTTCCCGCTCGCCACGAGCAGGGACAAGGCAAGGCTGTGGCAAGAGACGGGCGTGTGCGCGGTCGACATGGAATCGCATGCGGCGGCGCTGGCGGCGAGGCGTCATGGCCTGCCGTTCGCAGCCTGCCGGGTGGTGCTGGACCCGGCCTGGCGCAGCCTGCCCGCATGCGCCCTGGCCGCGATGCGCCCTGGCGGCGGCACCGATTTCCCGGCGCTCCTGCGCGGCCTCGCGGCGGCACCGCATGAAGCCGCCGCACTGGCCGTTTTGGCGCTGGATGCCTGGCGCGCGCGGCGTTCCCTGCGGCGCCTGGCCGTGCGGCTCGGCGGGGCGCTGGCGCCGCCGCGTTGAATCATTTTTTCTTGTCGGCGGGGCGGTCGTCCGCCGTGCCGCCTCCGGTCGCATTGCTCTTCTGGTCCGCCTCGTAGTCGGGCAGGGCCCGCGGCTGCTCTTCCTCGATTTTGGACTGCCGTTGCGCCAGCCAGGCGTCGCGTACGAACAGGTATTTGTCGAGGGCCGCCTGTTCCAGCAGATTGGTCGCGTTCAGGTAGCGGGCACGTTCGCTGACGAAGTTGATTCCCCACAATGAATTGCGAACCGCGGGGCGGGCGTAGTTGACGGGCGTAACGAACTGGTCGGCGCCGAAGCCGGCGGCGTCGCGGAAGGTGCTGGGCCCGAACAGCGGTAGCACCAGATAGGGACCGCTCGCCACGCCGTAGTGGGCCAGGGTCAGGCCGAAGTCCTGGTTGTGTTTGGGAATCCCGGCCGGCGTCGCGATGTCGAGGAAGCCCAGGAGGCCAAACGTGCTGTTGACGGCCACTCGCATCAGGTCGGACATGCCGTCCATGAGGCGAAGCTGGGCAAAGTTGTTGAACATGACCGGTACATCGCCCAGGTTGGCGAAGAAATTCGCGATGCCCGTACGGATCGGACTCGGCACGACGCGGTTGTAGCCGCGCGCCACCGGCTGGGCGACGGTGCGGTCGACGGCGTCGTTGACGCGCCAGGTGACGCGATTGAGCGGCTCCAGAGGATCGGCTGGATTGCTGCCCGGGCCGGTGGCGCAGCCACCCAGTGCGGCGAGGCCGGCGAGAGCGGCCAGGCGGATCGCGGGTGGCGCAGCGGAGGGTTGGATGTGTGTTCGCATACGGTTCTGGCCTTGGACGTTTCAGGTGGACGAAGGCGCGCGTGCGCTACTGGCCTGACGCTGCCGCGCGCGCGGCTGGCCCAGCAGGATGGGCTGGAAGAAGACGGCGCCGATCAGCGTACAGATCAGGGACAGCACGAGCAGCTCGCCCATGCTGGCGGTGCCAGGATGCCCGGACAGCCACAGGCTGCCGAAGGCAGTCCCGGTGGTGGCGGCGCTGACGACGATGGCTTCGGTCAGCCCGTGCTGGAGCAGAGCGGCTTCACCGCTGCGCCATGCCATTACATAGTAGATCTTGAACGCCACGCCCACGCCGAGCAGCAGGGGCAGGGCGATGATGTTGGCGAAGTTCAGGGATATRCCCAGCAGGACGCTGGCTTCGAGCGTGACGAGGCCCGAGACCAGCAGTGGCACCATGGTCCTCAGCACGTCGCCGAACTGGCGGAAGGCGAGCCACAGCAGCAGTGTAATCGTGAGCACGGCCAGCACCGCTGCCTGCACGAAGGCATCGACGATGAGCGAGGCCGCACCGAGCACCGAGATCGGGCCGCCGCTGGCGTCCGGCGCCACGCGCTGCACGGCCAGGGCGAAGCGGCGCAGGCGTGCGCTTTCCTCGGCGGCACTGTCCGCTTTTGCCCCGGTGGCGCGGCGGGGGCTGACGTCGACCAGCGCGCGGCCATCCGGGGTCATCCAGTTGTGCTTCAGCTGCCCGGGCAGGCTGGCGAGCGTCACCGGGGCGGCCTGCAGCGCCAGCTTGAGGCCGTCCAGTGCCAGCCGGAGCGGGGCGGCGATGGCGGCCTCGGCACGATCGCGCGCGGCRGCATCGGCACGCGCCAGCGCAGCCAAGGCATGGCTCAGGCGTGTGGCATGAAAGGCGCCAGGACCGGGATGGTCGAGTGCCGCGTTGCGCAGCGAGACGGCGGCGGCCTGTAGCGCCGCCACGCGGGTGCCGTCGGTGGCCGGAGGCAGGGGCTGCTGATACAGTACCGGCGTCAGGACGGCCGCGGTCGCGGCGATGCGCTGGAGCTTGGCGGGTTGCTGCTCCGGCACCAGACTGGCAAGGGTCAGCGCCTGTGCGACTTCCGGCAGTGTTTCGATGCGTGCGGCGACGGTCCGGGCCTGCTCCAGCGAGGGCGCCAGCACCTGGACATTGTCGAGGCCGATGTCGGTGCTGCGCGACAGCGCCTGCAGCGAAGTCATCGATTCGCTGCGGGGATCCTTCAGGTGCAGCGGATTGAAGTCGAATTCGAGATTGCCCAGCAGCGGCAATCCGGCGGCCACCATGGCCAGGGTGCCGGCCAGCAGCGGCTTGCGATGCGCCTGCAGCGCCCGGTCGACCGGCGCCAGCCGGGGAAAGCCCGGCGCGGTCCGGCCGGGCGGCGGATCGAGCAGCCGGATCAGCGCCGGCAGTACCGTCAGGCAGGAGGGCAGCGCCACGAACAGGATCCCGCAGCCGGCGATCTGGCCCAGCTCGGCAACGCCGCGGTAGGCCGTCGGCAGGAAGGCGAGGAAACCGAAGGCGGTGGCGATCGCCGCCAGCAGGAGCGGCAGCGCGATCGCCCGACCGGCCTCGTGCAGGGCCTGCGCGGTGCTGGTGCGGCGCTGGTGCATCTCGCGGAAGCGCACGCCGAACTGGATGCCGAAGTCGATGCCGATCCCGACGAACAGGATGGCGAAAGCGATCGAGATCAGGTTCATTGCGCCGACCATCATGATGCCCAGCGCCGCCGTCAGGGCTAGGCCGCCGGCCATGGTCAGGCAAACGGCCAGGATCAGTCGCCCGGAGCGCAGCGCATACCAGAGCAGGGCCAGCACCAGCAGCAAGGCGGCCACGCTGGTGGCCAATGAGCCTTCCTGCAGCGAGGCGAATTCGTCGTCCGACAGCGGAATCGGCCCGGTCAAGCTGACATTCGCCTGGTAGCGCTGGGCCAGGCGCAGCTCGCGCGCGCTGGCCCGGACCGCTGCCGCCGCCGCCGAGCCCGGCATCAGGTCCTTGAAGTCCAGCACTGGAATGACTTCGACCAGGCTGAAGGCACTGCCCGCCGGGCCGGTGTCGACCAGGTTCTGCCAGGAGAGCGCGGCCTGGCGTCCGGCCAGCACGCCTTCGACCGCGTCGGCGCTCTGCGCGAGCAGCGGCGCCATGCCGGGCAATCCGATCCGGCCGCTCTGCAGCGGCGCGCCCAGCGAGACCGACAGCAGGTTGGCCAGGCCGCGCAGGGAGGGATCGCGGGCCAGGGCGTTGAGCAGGGGGCGGGCATCGCGCAGGCCATCGGTCAGGCGGGACAGCTCGGCCTCCGGCACATAGAGCAGGCCGTTACGACGGAAGAAGTCCTCGCCCTCGCCAAGGCTGACAGAACGGAAGCGGTCCGGCTGCCGGCGCAGGCTGGCCGCCAGTTCCCGCGCCGCCTGCGCGGCCAACTCGGGCGCGGGGGCGCGCACGACAACCAGCGTCGTATCGCTGCGACCCGGGAAGGCTGCGGCGACGGCGGCGTCGCGTCTCGCCCAGGGCGCATCCGGATCCATCAGGCGGCCGACGTCCGTGGTGATGGCGAAATGGCCGGCGACATACAGGCAGGCACCGGCCACCAGCAGTGCGAACCCCGCCACGACGGCCCAGGCGTAGCGCACCGAGAGGTCGACGATCCTGGCGATCAGTGTGGTCAGCATGTGCTCGTGATAATGGAGTCTGGCTCATTAAACCCGAGAACACGCCGCCGCATCGCACGATTCGCCGCGCCGCCGGRCCACCGAAGCGGGCCCTTGCCGCCCTTTGCGCTACACTGGTGCGGCCCGCGTCGGGCCACTCATCGGGAGACGCAGAATGAAGCTTTCGAGGCCCTCCTTGCTATTGTCGATCGCCGTGCTGTGCCTGGCGGCCTTGCCTGGCGCCCATGCCGGGCAGGCCGAGCCGGACTCTCGGGCATCGGCGCAGGCGAGCCGCTCGCCCGAGCAAGTGGTGAAATCCACGATTGAGGGCGTGATGGCGGCAATCCGCAGCGACCCGGGCGCTCGCGCCGGCGATCCGGAGCGGACTTATCAGGTGGTCAGGCAAACTTTCTTGCCGTCCACCGACTTCATGTTGACCACCCAGTACGCGGTCGGTCCGGCCTGGGGCTCGGCGACGCCGGCCCAGCGCGAGGCGCTGTTCACCCAGTTCCAGACCCTGCTGGCGCGCACCTATGCGCTGCAGCTGACCCAGATCCGCGAGCAGGACTCGAGCTTCAGCTATGCGAAGCCGGCGCCGCTGCCGGCCGGCGCCAGCGACGCGGTGGTCAAGACCAGCGTCGTGACCGGTGGCGAAGTCATGCCGATCGCCTATCGCCTGCGCAAGACCGGCGCCGGCTGGAAGATCTACGACATCGACATGATGGGCGCCTGGATGATCCAGGTCTACCGCCGCCAGTTCGCAGCCCGGCTGTCTGCGGGCGGCGTCGATGGACTGATCAGCTACCTGGCGGCGCACAACGCGGCCCCTTGATGCTTTCCCGGCGCCAGCGGCCCGCTTCGAACCATTGCCACGACAACAGTGCGGGAATGGCGATGAGGATTTCGCGCATGCGCTTGACCAGGGCCAGCGACAGGGACACGTCGCCGCCCACGCCGGCGAGGTGGCCGAACAGGATGGTGGCCGCCTCCTGCACACCGAGTCCGGCCGGCACCATGAAGCCGGCATGGCGCGCCGCCTGGGTCAGGGACTCGATCGCGAGCGCCGTCGGCAGGTCCACCGGATGGCCGAGCAGGCGCAGCGCATACCAGGTCTCGAAGCATCCCGCGAAATAGGACAGCAGCTGCCAGCCCAGCGCGCGCAGCAGGAGGACGTGCTGTCCGAACAGCCGGGCGACGGCGGCATCCAGGGCGGCGCCGTCCAGGCCCAGGCGGGCCACGATGCGGTCGCCGGACAGACGCAGCGCCAGGGCCTCCAGTCGCCGGAAGGCCTGGCCGCCGCGCAGCAGCCACCAGGCCAGCAGCGGCAGCGGCAGCGACAGCAGCAGGCTGGCCCCGATCACCCAGACCTGGCCCATGCCGGCGGCCACATGCGCCATCAGCACCAGGCCCAGGCCACAGAACAGGTACAGCACGGCGATCGTGATCAGCACTTCGACGATCACGCTGGCGGTGACGCCGGCGGTGTCGGGAACACGCAGGCGCGCCAGGCGCACCCCCGCCAGCTCGCCGCCGACGCCGGCGGCGGGCAACAGGCGGTTGATGGCTTCGCGTACCGAAGCGACCCACAGCAGGTAAGCGAGGCCGGGCGGACGCGGCGGCGCAGCATCGGGTGCGGTGTCGCGCCCTGGCCCGGTCGGCAGGGAGAACCAGGGTTCGAGCAGAATTCGCCAGGCCCAGGCGTCCAGCGCCAGCGTGCCGAGGCGGACGGGTACCAGCAGCAATAGCGGCCAGCCGGCATGGGCAAAGGCGCGCAGCACGTCCCGCCAGCCCTGCCACGCGACCAGCGCGCACAGCAGCGCCAGCCCGGCGATCGCTGCGCCGATGACCAGCCGCCTCATGCGCACACGAGGTCGGCGAAGCCGCCGAAGCGGAAGCCGCGTGCGCGCAGGCGGTCGCGCGCCTGGCGGACGCGTGGCGACACCAGTGCGCCGTATTCGTCCGCGTGGCGGTAGCCCGTCATCGAAGCGGCGATCGCCGCGCCCGACTCCAGGGCCGGGTGCAGATAGAGTTCGCCGACGCCGGAAGCAGGCAGTTCCCGCAGCGCAGCCAGGAGTGCCTCTTCATCGAAACGTCCCGACAGGCGAAGGCCGACGATATAGTCGTTGTGGCGGATGCCGGCCGCCCGCAGCCGGGCTCGCAGCAGGAGCAGCCAGGGCCTCAGCCAGAACGGCAGGCCGTCTTCGAGCGGCAGGCGTACCGCGCGCAGCCCGAATTCGGGGCCGATTTTCAGGACCAGGGACAGCACGGTCGGATGCAGGTGGAAGTGCTTGTGTGCATTGAGGTGGTCGAGCACCAGTCCGGTGGCGGCGAATTCTTCGAACTGGGCGCGGATCTCGAGCGCCAGCTGGGACCGGACCCGGGGCAGGAAGAAGAAGCGGAAGCCGTCGCGCACCATGCGCGAGCCGAAGCGGCCGGAGGCGTCGACGAGGTCGGGGATCAGGCAGCGCGGCAGGCAGGGTTCGCCATCGGCGAGCACCAGGTGCAGGCCGACCCGCAGCGCGGGACAGGCGCGCGCACGCGCCAGCGCATCGCCTGCGGCAGCCGCGCCGACCATCAGGCTTGCGGCGGACAGGACGCCGCCGCGATGCGCGCGCTCGACCGCCTGGTTGACGCTGGCGTGGAGGCCGAAATCGTCGGCGGTGATGATCAGGCCGGGGCCGGGTGCGGCATTCATGCCTGATGCGCGCGCAGGAAACGGAAGAATTCCACGCCCTCGCGCAGGCGCCGCTTCGTCATCTCCCAGCTCTTCATCATTTCGCGCACGATCTCCCAGATCTTCGAGGGGCGGAAGTAAAAGCTGCGGTAGAAGCGTTCCACGCCGTGGTACATCTCTTCGCTCGACAGGTGCGGATAGCTGAGCGCGGCCAGTTGTACCCCGCTCTCGTTGACCAGGTTGATGGTCCGATTAGGCGGAATCCATTGGTTCTCGACCGCCTGCTCGTAGAGCCGGGTGCCGGGGTAGGGCGCCGCCAGCGACACCTGGATCGTGTGCGGGTTGATTTCCTTGGCAAACGCGATCGATTTTTCGATCGTCTCGCGTGTCTCGCCGGGCAGGCCGAGGATGAAGGTGCCGTGCACGGTGATGCCGAGGGCGCGGCAGTCGGCGGCGAAACGCCGCGCGATGTCGGTGCGCAGGCCCTTCTTGATGTTCAGGAGGATCTGGTCGTCGCCGGATTCGTAGCCCACCAGCAGCAGGCGCAGGCCGTTGTCCTTCATGATCTTCAGGGTGGAGTACGGTACGTTGGCCTTGGCATTGCACGACCAGGTGACGCCGAGCGCGCCGAGGCCGCGCGCGATTTCCTCGGCGCGCGGGCGGAAATCGGTGAAGGTATCGTCGTCGAACATGATCTCCTTCACTTCCGGCATGTTCTCCTTGATCCAGCGTACCTCCTCCAGCACGCTTTCCGGCGAGCGGATCCGGTAGCGATGCCCGCCGACGGTCTGCGGCCACAGGCAGAAGGTGCAGCGCGAGCGGCAGCCGCGTCCGGTGTACAGCGAGACATAGGGATAGTTCAGGTAGCCGATGAAATAATTGCGGATATTCAAGTCCCGCTTGTAGACTGGAGCGACGAAGGGCAGTTCGTCCATGTTCTCGATCATCGCGCGCGGCGGATTATGTCGGATGCTCCCATCCCTGTCGCGCCAGCTGATGCCGTCGACTTCCGCGAAGGGCAGGCCGGCGGCCAGGTCGCGGCAGGTGTAGTCGAATTCCTCGCGCGCCACGAAGTCGATCGCGGGACTCGCCGCCAGCGATGGCCCTGGATCGACGGCGACCTTGGCGCCCACCATGCCGACCAGGATGGCCGGCCTGTTCTCCTTGAGCAGTTCGGCGAAGCGCGCATCGCTGGGGAAGGAGGGCGTACTGGTGTGGATGATCACCAGCTCGTAGCCGCAGGCGATGTCCAGGGTCTGTTCGACCGTCAGTCCATCCGCCGGCGCGTCGAGCAGGCGGCTGCCAGGTACCAGGGCGGCCGGCTGGGCCAGCCAGGTAGGGTACCAGAAGGAGCGGATTTCCCGTTTGGCCTGGTAGCGCGAACCGGCGCCGCCGTCGAAGCCGTCGAACGACGGCACTTGCAGGAAGAGCGTTTTGCGCTGCGGGTTCGTGGTCATCGGGGGCTCCGTCCGGGTTCGGGTTTGTCGAGGGAGGATGGCGGTGCGCCGGCGCCGCGCTCGCGGCGGTCGCGTCGGTCGACACACAGCAGGTGATCGCGCCATTGTGCGGTGGCGCCGATGAACGCGCTCAGCCATTCCAGCAGCAGCAGGCAGTCGCGCAGCGGCGCCATGCAAAAGTTTCCGGCGCCCGGCGCCGTGCGCGCTTGCAGGCCCAGGCGTGCGCACAGGCCGACCGAAGCCAGGGCCCAGCTCCAGGCGCCGGGTGAGAGCCACAGGCCGAGTGCGAGCATCGGCAGCGTGATGGTCACGAAACAGAACGCATAGCCGGGCGGATTGAGCGAACGTATCGTCTGCATCCAGCGCCGCTCGCGCCGCCAGAGCGCGCCCAGGCTCGCTTCCGTGACGTCGGTGGACACGCGCACGTCGGAGAGGGCCGTCGCGAGTCCGCGCCGGCGCGCCAGTTCGCCGAGCCAGAAGTCGTCCGCCAGCCTGTCCTTCAAGGCGTCGAAGCCACCGATGGCACGCAGCACCTCGGTGCGCAGGGCGATGGTGGCGCCAAAGCCGAAATCGCTGCTGCCGCCGCGGCTCGCCACGGCGACCGAGGGGGCGAACCAGGTGTCGATGAAGAGCGCGCCCAGGCGGCTCCAGAAGCCGCCGGTCGCCCGGCCACGGTAGAGGCAGGTGACGATGCCGACCCGCGGGTCGGCCAGCGGCGCGGTGACGCGCTCCAGATAGTCGGGCTCGACGGCGACGTCGCTGTCCGCCAGCACCAGCCAGGGATGGCGGGCCTGCGGTGCCATGTTGATCAGGTTGCTGACCTTGAGGTTGCTGCCGTGCACCCGCGAGTCGATCACCAGTGCCATATCGAGTGCGGGATAACGCAGCCGGATGCGCTCGACCACGGCAATGGCCGGGTCGTCGGGCGCCCGCACGCCGAACACGACCTGGAAGCAGGGGTGGCTTTGCGTGCAGAGCGTGGCGAGATTCTGTTCGAGCCGGGGCTCGGCGCCGCACAGCGGCTTCAGCACGCTCACGGGAACCCGCGCCACGGGGGCGCCGGCCCGCGCGCGCGGCCATGTACGGGGACGGCACAGCAGCGCCGCCAGCGCATACAGCGTGGCGAGCACGATGAGGAGTGAACCGGCGACGGCGCTCAAGAGTAGCATCGGATGGCGCTCCCGCGCATGTCAGGCCGGCCCGGCCGTGCCGGCCGCAGGCGCCTGTGCCGCCTTGCGCCCGCGGATCTCCTCGAGCTTGATGGCGACGTGCCGCGCATGGACGTACTGGGCGGGCCGCTGGCCTTCGAGTGCGATGTCCGGCGCCATCGGGCCGCTCGTGGCCACGCCCTTCAGGGCGACCCGCGCGGCGCTCAGCGGGTGGACGAAGGTGTCGGCCACCGCGCTGGCCTCGTAGCCGCTGTGCACCATGCAGTTGGCGCATTTCTCGTAGCGGCCGGTGCCGTAGGCATCCCAGTCGGTCTCTTCCATCAGTGCCTTGAAGGTGGGCGCATAGCCTTCCCCCAGCAGGTAGCAGGGCCGCTGCCAGCCGAACACGGTACGCGCCGGGTTCCCCCAGGGGGTGCAGTGATAGGTCTGGTTCCCGGCCAGGAAGTCGAGGAAGAGGCTGGACTGGCTGAAAGGCCAGCGCCGGCCGCCTTCGCCACGTGCCAGGATGTCGCGGAACAGTTGCCGGGTCGCGTTGCGGTTCAGGAAGTGCTGCTGCTCGGGGGCGCGCTCGTAGGCATAGCCTGGCGAGACGGTGATGCCGTCCACGCCGAGTTCCCCGACCGCGTCGAAAAACGCGGCCACCCGTTCGGGCTCGGCATCGTTGAAGAGCGTGCAGTTGATGTTGACGCGGAAGCCTGCCTGCTTGGCGCGCCGGATCGCGGCCACCGCGCGCTTGTACACGCCGCGCTGGCTCACCGCGCGGTCGTGGGTCTCTTCGTCGCCGTCGAGGTGTACCGACCAGACGAAGAAGGGACTGGGCCGGTACTGGTCCAGCTTCTTTTCCATCAGCAGCGCGTTGGTGCACAGGTAGACGAACTTGCGGCGCGCAACGATGCCGGCGGCGATGGCGGGCATGTCCCTGTGCAGCAAGGGTTCGCCGCCGGCGATCGACACCACCGGGGCGCCGCACTCGTCCACCGCGCCGAGGCAATCCTCGAGCGACAGCCGCTGGTCCAGGATCTCGTCCGGATAATCGATCTTGCCGCAGCCCGAGCAGGCCAGGTTGCAGCGGAACAAGGGCTCGAGCATCAGCGCGAGCGGATAGCGCTTCTGGCCGGCGAGGTGCTTGCGCAGCACGTAGGCGCCGACCAGGGTTTTCTGGAGAAGGGGAATTGCCATGAAACCTCCGTTAGGCGTTCAGGCGGTGCAGTCCGCCAGTTCGGCAGGCAGGCGGAACTCCACGCGTTCCACCGGGCCGTCCATGGTCGCGACTTCGACCGGACCCAGGCGCCGCAGGGTGTCGATGACATCCTCGACCATCGCTTCGGGCGCCGAGGCGCCGGCCGTGATGCCCACCGTGGCGGCGCTCGCCACCCACGCGGGATCGAGCTCGCTGCCGTCGGCCAGCAGGTAGCTCGGGATCCCGCATTCGGCACCGAGTTCGCGCAGCCGGTTCGAATTCGAACTGTTGGCGGCGCCGACCACCAGCAGCACATCGACCTGCCTGGCCAGTTCGCGCACGGCGCGCTGGCGATTCTGGGTCGCGTAGCAGATGTCCCGCACTTCCGGCCCGACGATGTCGCTGAAGCGCCGCTGCAGCGCCGCGATCACGCCGCGGGTGTCGTCGACGCTCAGCGTGGTCTGGGTGATGTAGGCCAGCGGCGTGTCGGCCGGCAGCTCGAGCGCCTCTGCTTCCCGCTCGTTCTGGACCAGCAAGACCGGGCCGTCGATCTGGCCCATCGTGCCCTCGACCTCCGCATGGCCGGCGTGGCCGATCAGGATCACGGTGCGGCCGCCGGCCACGTACTGGCGGCCCTGGATGTGGACCTTGGTCACCAGCGGACAGGTGGCGTCCAGCACGTGCAGGCCGCGCGCCTGTCCGTCCGCCTCGACCTTGCGCGCCACGCCGTGGGCGCTGAAGACGGTCACGGCGCCCGGCGGCACCTGCTCGAGTTCGTCGACGAACACGGCGCCCTTGTCCCGCAGGCCGTCGACCACGGTCTTGTTATGGACGATCTCGTGGCGCACATATACCGGCGCGCCATGCCGGTCGAGCGCGCGCTGGACGATCTCGATGGCGCGGACGACGCCGGCGCAGAATCCGCGCGGTTGGGCAAGAATGACTCGCATGGGCGCTCTCCATGAAGGCGGTTAAGCGATGTTTTGATTACAATCGGCTCACGGACGCCGGCTTCGGGCGCCGCGTGGAGGTGCCGATGGCTGGACAGGAAAGGATCTTGATCACCGGCGCGGCCGGCTTCATCGGTTCCGCCGTGGCGCGCGCGGCCCTCGCGCAAGGCCACCCGGTACGCCTGCTGGTGCGTGCAAGCAGTCCGCGTGCCAACCTCGATGGGCTCGATGCGGAGCTCGCGGTCGGCGACGTCAGGGACCAGGCCGCCGTCGAGCGTGCGCTGGACGGCGTTTCCTGCCTGCTGCACGTGGCGGCCGACTATCGCCTGTGGGCGCGCGATCCCGACGAGATCGTGCGCAACAACGTCCAGGGGACGGCTGCCGTCATGCGGGCGGCGCTGGCCGCCGGCGTCGGGCGCCTGGTCTACACGAGCAGCGTCGCCACCCTGCGCGTCGGACCGGACACCGTGGCGGCCTGCGAGGACGAGCCGGCGGCGCCCGAGCAGGCGATCGGCGCCTACAAGCGCAGCAAGATCCTGGCCGAGCGCCTGGTCGAACGGATGGTGGCCGAGGAAGGCCTGCCGGCCGTGATCGTCAATCCGTCCACGCCGATCGGCGCGCGCGACCTGCGGCCGACGCCGACCGGACGGATCATCGTCGAAGCGGCGCGCGGACGCATGCCAGCCTACGTCGAGACCGGCCTGAACCTCGTCGACGTGGAAGATGTGGCGCAGGGCCACCTGCTGGCACTCGCGCGCGGACGTATCGGCCAGCGCTACATCCTGGGTGGCAGCAACCTCATGCTGCGCGAGCTGCTCGGCGAGATCGCGACCCTGACGGGACGCCGTCCGCCCCGGGTCAGGCTGCCGGTGGCGCCTCTGATTCCGCTGGCCCATGCGGCCGAGGGCATTGCCCGCCTGAACGGGCGCGAGCCCTTCCTGACCGTGGACGGCCTGCGCATGTCGCGCAACCGGATGTTCTTTACCTCCGCCAAGGCCGAGCGCGAGCTGGGATACCGGCCGCGCGCCCACGCGGAGGCGCTGCGCGCGGCGCTCGCCTGGTTCGAAGGCGCCGGCTACCTGGGGTAGGATGCCGGCCGGCAAGGGGGATATCGACGCTGGCATCGCTGGTTCTCAGTTCGGCCCTTCGGCGCGCCGGGCGGGGGCGCTAGTTTTGCCGCGGGGCAGCAGCCGTAGAGCCAGGCGGACCATGCGCGGCACCGTAAGCGGCCGCTGCAGACGCTGGTCGTAGCCGGCAAAGCGCCGTTCGTTCTCTTGCAGGCATAGCGCCAGCAACTCGCGCAGCGTCGGCGCCTCGGCCGCCACGGCTTGCGCGCCGTTCAGCGTGAAGTTGTTGTCCGGCGCGGCCGCGTCGCCGTCGCCATCGATGGCGCGTGCCAGACCGATGCGCTCCCAGGCAAGGAAGGCCCAGGCCCGGGCGACCCTGGCCTCGAAACGCAGGCGCCGCCAGAAGCCGAGATGGGCCCGGTGCCAGGCCAGCCAGTTGGCAAACAACAGGATGTGGCGGCATTCCTCCTGCATGACGGGCTCGAAGGTTTCCACCAGTTCGCAGGGGAACAGGCCCGAGCGGCGCGCCACTTCGAACAGGCCGAAGGCAAAGAAACTGTCGATGCATTCGCTGTAGCCGGTGACCAGGTAGGCCCACTCCGTGTCGCCGGGCAAGGCATAGGGGGCCACGGGCGCCAGTTGGATGCCGTAAGCTTCGACCATGCGCGACAGGACTTCCTTGTGCCGGTTTTCCTCCCAGGCATTGAGGGCGAGCGCACAGCGGATGTCCGGGTTCGAGACGGTGCCGGCGTAGGCGGCCATGCGCAGGCGCGCCTTGCCTTCGGTCTGGACCGCGATATCCCAGATCGGCAGCGCGACGATGCGCGCCAACGCAGCCGGGTCGAGCGCCGGCCAGTCGAGCACCGCGGGCCGGTAAGGATTGAAGGTGTCGCGGAACATGCGGCAGGTCTCGGTCCGGTGCAGGTCGGTTCCCGGCACCAGCGGACCCGCAGCCTGGCTGACCCAGCGCCGCATGCCTGCATCCGCGGCGTCGAGCGCCGCACGGTCGGCGCGCGACGTATCCTGTGGCGGCGGACAGAAGCCGGGCACGAGTCGCTCGATATCGAAATCATCGTACAAATACTTGCCCATGCGATTCCCCCGCAGGCCGCCTATCCGTGCGAACGATCATACACGGGTGTCTTTGGCGACGGCACACGCAAACTCCGTGTCGTCCCGAACGGACATCGTGCTTTGCCGAAGCATCGTCCTGGAGCCTGTTCCGAAATATAATAGGCGACCGAAGTTTTACTTCAGGCAGTATCTAGACTCATGGAGCCCTGTTCGACAGGGCTCTGTTTTTTGCACTTTGAGCACAAAATTTGGACTCCTTCCATGGAAATTAAAGTCAACTTTCTCGACAAGCTGCGCCTCGAGGCCAAGTTCGATGACTTCACGGTGATCGCCGACCAGCCGATCCGCTACAAGGGCGACGGCTCGGCGCCTGGCCCCTTCGACTACTTCCTGGCCTCGTCGGCCCTGTGTGCGGCTTACTTCGTGAAGTTGTACTGCAACACCCGCAACATCCCGACCGAAAACATCCGTCTTTCGCAGAACAATATCGTCGATCCGGAAAACCGCTACCAGCAGATCTTCAAGATCCAGGTCGAGCTGCCGCCGGATATCTCCGAAAAGGACCGCCAGGGCATCCTGCGTTCGATCGACCGCTGCACCGTGAAGAAAGTGGTGCAGACCGGTCCCGAATTCGTGATCGAGGAAGTCGAGAACCTGGACGCCGATGCGCAAGCCCTGCTGACCGTGCAGTCGTCGGCCGAATCGAGCACCTATATCCCGGGCAAGGATCTGCCGCTGGAGCAGACCATCGCCAATATGTCGGGCCTGCTGGCGGGACTGGGCATCAAGATCGAAATCGCGTCCTGGCGCAATATCGTGCCGAATGTCTGGTCGCTGCATATCCGCGATGCGCATTCGCCGATGTGTTTCACCAATGGCAAGGGCGCGACCAAGGAAAGCGCACTGGCCTCGGCCCTGGGCGAGTACATCGAACGCCTGAGCAACAACCACTTCTATGCCGGCGCCTACTGGGGCGAGGAAATCGCCAACGCCCCCTTCGTGCATTATCCGGACGAGCGCTGGTTCAAGCCCGGCGCCGACGATGCGCTGCCGCCCGAGATCCTGGACGAGTATTGCCTGGGCATTTACGATCCCGAGGGCGAACTGCGCGGCTCCCACCTGTACGACACCAACTCCGGCAACGTCGAGCGCGGCATTGTCTCCCTGCCGTATGTGCGGCAGTCGGATGGCGAGACCGTGTATTTTCCGTCCAACCTGATCGAAAACCTCTACGCCAGCAATGGCATGAGCGCCGGTAATACGCTGGCCGAAGCCCAGGTGCAGTGCCTGTCCGAGATTTTCGAACGGGCGGTCAAGCGCGAAATCATCGAAGGCGAAATCGCCTTGCCCGATGTGCCGCAGGAAGTATTGGCGAAATACCCCGGCATCGTGGCCGGGATCCAGGGCCTGGAAGAGCAGGGCTTTCCGGTGCTGGTCAAGGATGCCTCGCTGGGCGGACAGTATCCGGTCATGTGCGTCACCCTGATGAATCCGCGTACTGGCGGCGTGTTTGCTTCCTTCGGCGCGCATCCGAGCTTCGAGGTGGCGCTCGAGCGCAGCCTGACGGAATTGCTGCAAGGCCGTAGTTTCGAAGGTTTGAACGATCTGCCGCCGCCGACCTTTGCCAGCGAAGCCGTGACCGAGCCCTACAACTTCGTCGAGCACTTCATCGATTCGAGCGGCGTGGTGTCGTGGCGCTTCTTCAGCGCCAGATCCGAATACGATTTCGTCGAGTGGGATTTCTCGGGCGAGGGCAGCAATTCGAATGCGGACGAAGCAGCCACCCTGCTCGGCATTCTCGAAGACATGGGCAAGGAGGTCTATATGGCCGTGTATGACGAGCTGGGCGCCACCGCCTGCCGCATCCTGGTGCCCGGCTACTCGGAAATCTATCCGGTCGAGGATCTGGTCTGGGACAACACCAACAAGTCGCTGCTGTTCCGTGAAGATATCCTGAACCTGCACCGCCTCGGCGACGATGCCCTGGCCGCATTGCTGGAGCGTCTCGAGAACAACGAGCTGGACGAGTATTCCGACATCGCCACCCTGATCGGCATCGAATTCGACGAAAACACGGACTGGGGACAGCTGACCGTGCTGGAACTGAGGCTGCTGATCAATCTCGCCTTGAAGCAGTTTGAAGAAGCCCAGGAACTGGTGGGCGCCTTCCTGCAGTACAACGACAATACCGTCGAACGCCGCCTGTTCTACCAGGCCCTGAATGCGGTGCTGGAAGTGGTGCTCGACGACGAGCTGGAACTGGACGATTACGTGGTCAATTTCCGCCGCATGTACGGCAATCCGCGCATGGACGCGGTGCTGGGTTCGGTGGACGGCAGCGTCCGGTTCTTCGGCTTGAGCCCGACGAGCATGAAACTCGAAGGTCTCGACAGGCATCAACGCCTGATGGACAGCTACAAGAAACTGCACAAGGCAAGGGCCAACAGCAAATGACCATCTTCGCTACTCCCGTATTCGACGCCACCGTGATCTACGAAGGCAAGGAACTCTTCAAAGGCCGCGGCGCCGCCAGCATGTGGGCCGAAAAGCTGGCCCGGGAAATCGAAAGCCCCGTCACCGTGGAAAAGATCGGTACCGGCTGGGCCCTGTGCGGCAGCGTCGACGGTGTCGAGTGCAAATGGGGCATTCTCGGCCAGCGCCTCAAGCGCCTGGACTGAGAGGGGCGTCAGGCAAGCATGTCGACTTCATCGCTGACGATCTCGCGCATCCTTCACGCCGGCTACGTGGTCGAATGCGGGGGCACCCGCATCGCATTCGATACGATCTTCGAGAATCCGTTCAGCCGCAACTGCCACGCCTTTCCCGACGTCCGCTTCGACCAGCAGCAGATCCGGCGCCTGCGTTTCGACGCCGTATTCATCTCACACTTTCACGACGACCACTGCTCGCTGGAGAGCCTCGACCTGCTGGACCGCGCGACGCCGCTGTACATCTACTGCATCTTCGAGGAATTGTTCGACATGGTGAGCCAGCTCGGCTTCGAACGGGTGCATTCCTTGCGCCTGAACGAGCCGGTCGAGGTGGGCGCCTTCGAGGTGGTGCCGCGTGAGGCGATGGATGCCGACGTCGACTCGATGTTCCAGGTGAAGGCGGCCGGGCTGAACCTCCTCAACGTCGTCGATTCCTGGATCGACGAGGACACGCTCGCCAAACTGGTCGGGGAGGGGCCCTGGGACATGGTGTTGTGGCCGTTCCAGACCATGCGCGAACTCGAAGTGCTGGCGCCCTCACGTGCCGTTGCGGCGCCGCCAGCCCTGCCGGAAGAGTGGTTGCCCCAACTGAAGGCCCTGAATCCGCGCTATGTCGTGCCGAGCTCCTGCCAGTTTTTGCAGGAACCGTGGTCGTGGTACAACCGGGCGTTCTTTCCGATTTCGTATGCACGGTTCGGACGGGAGGTGGCGGCGACGCTCCCGAAGGCGCAGGTGGTGAGGCTCGATCCCGGGATGTCGGTGCGGCTCGATGCCACGTCGCTGCAGCCGGCGGCGCCGCTGGGCTGGGTGATTCCGGTCGGCTGCCAGGATGTCGATTACGTCTACGAGGGCAATGCGACGCCGCCGTCGACGGCCGATATCGCGCGCCATTTTGCGCCCCTGACGGAGGCCCAGTACGCGCGCGTCATGGAATACTGCCGCACCACCCTGCCCGTGAAATACGCCGAAGTCGAGGCCGCATCCGGCTATTTCGACAGCCCCCGCGTCTGGCAGCTGTCGATCTACGACCACACGGGCGCGGCGACGCGCTTGCGCTACCGGCTCGAGGCCGACGGCGGCGCCTGTCTCGACGAGGACGCCGCACCGCTGGCCTGGACCACCGACATTCCTGCAGCGAAGCTCTATGCGGCACTCGAACTCGGCGAGTCCCTGACGTCGATGTACATGCGCATCAACGATACCGTGTTCGACGCCGAAACCGAACGCGAACTGGCGGATGCCGATGTGGTCGACGACCCGCTGATCCGCTGCCTTTTCAGCGCCACCTTCGGCGCTTACCAGGCGGCCCAGTTGCGCAGGCTGCTGGAAGCTTCCTCGTCCTGACGGGCGGCGCCGGCCTCAATCCGCCTGGACGATGAACCCGGCGACCAGCGCGGCGAGTTCATCCGGCCGCTCCCGGTGCGGCACATGGCCGGTATCCTGCATCATCACGATGCGCGACGGCCCGCCGCAACGCTGCGCAATCATCGCGGGATGACGCGCCGAGCCGTATTCGTCGCGTACGCCATGGATGGCCAGCACCGGGCTGGTCACCATCGGCAGGACGTCGGCGAGCGACCAGCCTCCGAACGCGGGATCGAGCCAGGTGCCGGTCCAGGCGTCCAGCACCCATTTGGCTTTCTCTCCGTGATACCTGCTCAAGCGCTCGAACTGGTCCGCGTTTTTAAATTCTTCCTTCGCGATCCGAATGCCTTGCCGGGTTTCGTCGGCGGCATACGCCTGGGCCGCGACGGTGATCAGCGCGCTGCAGTCGTTCGCGTAGCGGGCGGCGCAATGGACCGCCATGCCGCCGCCCACGCTGTGGCCCAAGGCGACGAAGCGCTGCAGGCCGAGCCGTTCGCGGATCAGCGGGAAGAAGCGTTCGGCCTCATCGGCCACGAAATCCAGTTGCAATTTATCCTGCCTGGGGCCGGAACGGCCGAATCCCAGCCTGTCATAGGCAATCACGCTGCGGCCGGTGGCGGTGGCCAGCCTCGCGGGAAAATCCCGCCACAGTTCCACGCAACCCAGCGAATCATGGAAAAGCACGATCGGTGCCTTATCGGCGGCACCGTTCCAGATGCGGGTGAAGGTGCGGCCTTGCGGGTGGGCGATCCAGACGTCCCGGTGCGGGGGAGGGGAGATTGCGGGCTTGTTCATCGCAAAACGATAGCATAAGGGACCGGGGGCGCCATCTCGCAATAGAATATAGCCGGGTTGACTACGAGGAGACTACCATGCAGCAAAGCTTGAGCTACGTGCACGGCGCACATGAGGTCCCGCTGATCGGGGAATCGATCGGGGTTCATCTCGCATCGATCGCCGCGCGTTTCGGCGATAACGATGCGCTGATCGTGCGCCACCAGAATATCCGCTGGACCTACCGCGAATTCGACGAGCGGGTGACACGCCTGGCCGCCGGTCTCCTCGGGCTCGGGCTGGAGCCCGGCGCCCGGGTCGGTATCTGGGCCCAGAACTGCGCCGAATGGGTGCTGGTGCAGTTCGCGACCGCGCGCGCCGGCCTGATCATGGTGAACATCAATCCGGCCTATCGCCGCTCCGAGCTCGAATATGTGCTCAACAAGGTGCGGTGTAGCGCCCTGATTCTGGCTCCCGCATTCAAAGCCAGCGATTACATCGGCATGGTGCAGGAGATTGCGCCGGAAATCCAACATTGCAAACCGGGTGCGCTGCAGTCGCTGCGRCTGCCCCACCTGCGCCACGTCGTGCGCCTCGGCACCGAACGGACGCCCGGCATGGCCAATTTCGATGAGCTGCTGGCGCCGCCCGGCGCCGAGGCGCTGGCATTGTTGTCGAAGGTGCAGAGCGAGGTGCAGTTCGACGACCCGGTCAATATCCAGTTCACCTCCGGCACGACAGGAGCGCCGAAAGGCGCAACGCTGAGCCACCATAACATCCTGAACAATGGCTTCTTCATCGGCGAGGCGATGAAGCTGGGCATGCGCGACCGTCTTTGTATTCCGGTGCCCTTGTACCACTGTTTCGGCATGGTGCTTGGAAATCTCGCCTGCGTCACGCATGGCGCGGCCATGGTATTCCCCGGCGATAGCTTCGATCCGAAAGCGGTATTGGAAACGGTGCAGGCGGAACGCTGTACCGGCCTGCATGGCGTCCCGACCATGTTCATCGCCATCCTCGATCATCCGGACTTCAAGCAATACGATTTGTCGACGCTAAGGACCGGCATCATGGCGGGATCACCGTGCCCGGCCGAGGTGATGAGCCGGGTCATCAATCACATGCACATGGGCGAAATCACGATTGCCTACGGGATGACGGAGACCTCGCCCGTGTCCTTCCAGAGTTCGGTCGACGATCCGGTCGAGCTGCGGGTCACGACCATCGGCCGCGTCCATCCTCACCTCGAAGTCAAGATCGTCGACGCCAATGGCCGCATCGTTCCCCGAGGCGTGAAAGGCGAACTGCTGACCCGCGGCTATTCGGTCATGCTGGGCTACTGGGACGACGAGGAAAAGACGCGCGACACCATCGATGCGGCGCGCTGGCTGCATACGGGCGACCTGGCCGTCATCGACGAGAACGGTTTCGCGGCTATCGTGGGCCGCTCCAAGGACATGGTGATCCGTGGCGGCGAGAACATCTATCCGCGTGAGATCGAGGAATTCCTGTATCGCCATCCGAAAATCATGGATGTGCAGTGCGTCGGCGTGCCGGACCAGAAATACGGCGAGGAACTATGCGCCTGCATTATCCTGCGCCCCGGGGAGGAGGCCAGCGCCGAAGAGATCCAGGATTTCTGCCGCGGCCAGATTGCCCATTACAAGATACCCCGCTATATCCGCTTCGTGTCTGCCTTCCCGATGACGGTGACGGGCAAGATCCAGAAGTACGTCTTGCGGGACCAGATTGCTACCGAGCTCGGCCTCGCCGGCTGAGCAATCGAACCATGGAATGCAAATGTCGGACACTAAAAACACCCCCTTTCAGCTCACCCTGACCGATATCGAAGTCGGTTCCCTGCTGGTGAAAGTCCTGGCGCAGCATGCGAAATCCGGGCGGGGAGAGCCGATCGCCCACGAGGATTTGCTGACGCTCGGGCGCAATATGTATCCGAAGGATGCGATGTTCGGCCGCGAAGTGCCGGTCGGGATCGGCATGAAGCTCGCCTTTGTCGAGTCCTTCTGCAAGGCGAAGGGCTATCCGAACCTCGCTTGCCTGGCGGTCGACAGGGCGACCATGGACCCTGGATGGGAGACCGAAAGGGAGGCCGTGGCGGCGCAAGACTGGACGGGCGTCGATGCGGCGCTGGCGGCATACGCAGAGGCAGCACGGGCCGCGGTGCCGAAGCGATTTAAGCCGCGGAAGGAACGTCCGGCCGACGTCGCCTGGTATGCCTTTTACTGCTCGCATCGCGAGGCATGCGCCCGGGTCTCGGCCGAGGACAAGAAAGAGATCGTCAATCTGCTGATGGCAGGTCTGGATCCGGACACGGCGCTACGTCGCGTCCTGGCTGCGAAAGCAGGGTAGTTTATGCCCCTTGCATACCCTTGTGCGGTTTGCTATAGTGCGCCTCCTGCTTCTGCAGCGCACGTCGAGATTCAACAACGAGTGCACACTGCAGAAAAGGATGAGTTGACGAGKTAAGCGAAACACTGCATAATCTCRCTYCTCTGCTGCTGACGAACAAAACGATTCGCCGGATGCAGCAAGGCAGTACCGAATACGATCTTTAACAATCAACAGTCGATAAGTGTGGGCGTTTGATGAAGTGCCRGCATCCTTCGGGRTGCTGAATGCTTAAATTATCAAATGTTCACAAAAAGTATAACGTTGCTCAGCAATGAGTRACGGTCAGTATTTTGAGTGGGCGACTCCGCAGTAATGCGGATGACACGAAAGTGTCGCAAACAGAGATTAAACTGAAGAGTTTGATCCTGGCTCAGATTGAACGCTGGCGGCATGCTTTACACATGCAAGTCGAACGGCAGCGCGGGGYAACCTGGCGGCGAGTGGCGAACGGGTGAGTAATACATCGGAACGTACCCAGAAGTGGGGGATAACGTAGCGAAAGTTACGCTAATACCGCATACGTTCTACGGAAGAAAGTGGGGGACCTTCGGGCCTCATGCTTTTGGAGCGGCCGATGTCTGATTAGCTAGTTGGTRRGGTAAAGGCYYACCAAGGCGACGATCAGTAGCTGGTCTGAGAGGACGACCAGCCACACTGGGACTGAGACACGGCCCAGACTCCTACGGGAGGCAGCAGTGGGGAATTTTGGACAATGGGCGCAAGCCTGATCCAGCAATGCCGCGTGAGTGAAGAAGGCCTTCGGGTTGTAAAGCTCTTTTGTCAGGGAAGAAACGGCYGRRGATAATACCTTCGGCTAATGACGGTACCTGAAGAATAAGCACCGGCTAACTACGTGCCAGCAGCCGCGGTAATACGTAGGGTGCAAGCGTTAATCGGAATTACTGGGCGTAAAGCGTGCGCAGGCGGTTTTGTAAGTCTGACGTGAAATCCCCGGGCTCAACCTGGGAATTGCGTTGGAGACTGCAAGGCTGGAGTCTGGCAGAGGGGGGTAGAATTCCACGTGTAGCAGTGAAATGCGTAGAGATGTGGAGGAACACCGATGGCGAAGGCAGCCCCCTGGGTCAAGACTGACGCTCATGCACGAAAGCGTGGGGAGCAAACAGGATTAGATACCCTGGTAGTCCACGCCCTAAACGATGTCTACTAGTTGTCGGGTCTTAATTGACTTGGTAACGCAGCTAACGCGTGAAGTAGACCGCCTGGGGAGTACGGTCGCAAGATTAAAACTCAAAGGAATTGACGGGGACCCGCACAAGCGGTGGATGATGTGGATTAATTCGATGCAACGCGAAAAACCTTACCTACCCTTGACATGTCAGGAATCCTGGAGAGATCCGGGAGTGCCCGAAAGGGAGCCTGAACACAGGTGCTGCATGGCTGTCGTCAGCTCGTGTCGTGAGATGTTGGGTTAAGTCCCGCAACGAGCGCAACCCTTGTCATTAGTTGCTACGAAAGGGCACTCTAATGAGACTGCCGGTGACAAACCGGAGGAAGGTGGGGATGACGTCAAGTCCTCATGGCCCTTATGGGTAGGGCTTCACACGTCATACAATGGTACATACAGAGGGCCGCCAACCCGCGAGGGGGAGCTAATCCCAGAAAGTGTATCGTAGTCCGGATCGCAGTCTGCAACTCGACTGCGTGAAGTTGGAATCGCTAGTAATCGCGGATCAGCATGTCGCGGTGAATACGTTCCCGGGTCTTGTACACACCGCCCGTCACACCATGGGAGCGGGTTTTACCAGAAGTAGGTAGCTTAACCGCAAGGAGGGCGCTTACCACGGTAGGATTCGTGACTGGGGTGAAGTCGTAACAAGGTAGCCGTATCGGAAGGTGCGGCTGGATCACCTCCTTTCTAGAGTGGCACTAGAGCGAAAGCTCAGCATCAAGCGTCCACGCTTATCGGCTGTTATAAAGTTAAACGAGAAGAGTTTTCGGGGCTGTAGCTCAGCTGGTTAGAGCACCGTGTTGATAACGCGGGGGTCGTTGGTTCGAGTCCAACCAGCCCTACCACGTTACGTATGGGGGATTAGCTCAGCTGGGAGAGCACCTGCTTTGCAAGCAGGGGGTCGTCGGTTCGATCCCGTCATCCTCCACCACTCTTCATCACTGCATTTATGTAAGGCTGAGTGCTTTAGATAAGYGTAGTTCTCGAGCTGTCATTTGCCTATGACGTTCCCTGACACTCATGCAGGGGCCAACGTTATAGGGACAAGTGAATAAGTGCACATGGTGGATGCCTTGGCGATTACAGGCGATGAAGGACGTTGTAGCCTGCGAAAAGCTACGGGGAGCTGGCAAACGAGCTTTGATCCGTAGATGTCCGAATGGGGAAACCCGGCCTTTTAGGTCATCACTCACTGAATACATAGGTGTGTGAAGCGAACGCGGCGAACTGAAACATCTAAGTAGCTGCAGGAAAAGAAATCAACCGAGATTCCCAAAGTAGTGGCGAGCGAAATGGGATGAGCCTTGTACGTGATAGTCGACTGGATAGTGGAAGCCTCTGGAAATAGGCGCCATAGCGGGTGATAGCCCCGTACACGAAATYCRRACGGTGGTACTAAGCGTACGACAAGTAGGGCGGGACACGAGAAATCCTGTCTGAAGATGGGGGGACCATCCTCCAAGGCTAAATACTCGTAATCGACCGATAGTGAACCAGTACCGTGAGGGAAAGGCGAAAAGAACCCCGGGAGGGGAGTGAAATAGATCCTGAAACCGTGTGCATACAAACAGTCGGAGCCTCTTYGTGGGGTGACGGCGTACCTTTTGTATAATGGGTCAGCGACTTACATTCAGTGGCGAGGTTAACCAGATCGGGGAGCCGTAGAGAAATCGAGTCCGAACAGGGCGACAGTCGCTGGGTGTAGACCCGAAACCAGGTGATCTACCCATGGCCAGGATGAAGGTGCGGTAACACGCCCTGGAGGTCCGAACCCACTAATGTTGAAAAATTAGGGGATGAGCTGTGGGTAGGGGTGAAAGGCTAAACAAACCTGGAAATAGCTGGTTCTCTCCGAAAACTATTTAGGTAGTGCCTCAAGTATCACCACCGGGGGTAGAGCACTGTTATGGCTAGGGGGTCATTGCGACTTACCAACCCATTGCAAACTCCGAATACCGGTGAGTGCGAGCTTGGGAGACAGACGTCGGGTGCTAACGTCCGGCGTCAAGAGGGAAACAACCCAGACCGCCAGCTAAGGTCCCAAAGATTGGCTAAGTGGAAAACGAAGTGGGAAGGCTAAAACAGTCAGGATGTTGGCTTAGAAGCAGCCATCATTTAAAGAAAGCGTAATAGCTCACTGATCGAGTCGTCCTGCGCGGAAGATGTAACGGGGCTAAGCCAGTCACCGAAGCTGCGGATATGTCTTTGACATATGGTAGGAGAGCGTTCTGTAAGCCTGCGAAGGTGTCTTGTAAAGGATGCTGGAGGTATCAGAAGTGCGAATGCTGACATGAGTAGCGATAAAGAGGGTGAAAAGCCCTCTCGCCGAAAGCCCAAGGTTTCCTGTTCAACGTTCATCGGAGCAGGGTGAGTCGGCCCCTAAGGCGAGGCAGAGATGCGTAGCTGATGGGAAGCAGGTTAATATTCCTGCACCGTCGTATGATGCGATGGGGGGACGGATCGCGGAAGGTTGTCTGACTGTTGGAATAGTCAGTTTCTGGTTCATAGRAGGYRCTTAGGCAAATCCGGGTACAGAATCCAAGGGRYYGGGACGAGCGGSTTTATSCTGCGAAGCAATCGGAAGTGGTTCCAAGAAAAGCCTCTAAGCTTCAGTCATACGAGACCGTACCGCAAACCGACACAGGTGGGCGAGATGAGTATTCTAAGGCGCTTGAGAGAACTCGGGAGAAGGAACTCGGCAAATTGGTACCGTAACTTCGGGATAAGGTACGCCCCGGTAGCTTGATTGGTTTACTCCATGAGGGTGAAAGGGTTGCAATAAACTGGTGGCTGCGACTGTTTAATAAAAACACAGCACTCTGCAAACACGAAAGTGGACGTATAGGGTGTGACGCCTGCCCGGTGCTGGAAGATTAAATGATGGGGTGCAAGCTCTTGATTGAAGTCCCAGTAAACGGCGGCCGTAACTATAACGGTCCTAAGGTAGCGAAATTCCTTGTCGGGTAAGTTCCGACCTGCACGAATGGCGTAACGATGGCCACACTGTCTCCTCCCGAGACTCAGCGAAGTTGAAATGTTTGTGATGATGCAATCTACCCGCGGCTAGACGGAAAGACCCCATGAACCTTTACTGTAGCTTTGCATTGGACTTTGAACCAATCTGTGTAGGATAGGTGGGAGGCTTTGAAGCGGGGACGCCAGTTCTCGTGGAGCCATCCTTGAAATACCACCCTGGTTTGTTTGAGGTTCTAACCTTGGCCCGTGATCCGGGTCGGGGACAGTGCATGGTAGGCAGTTTGACTGGGGCGGTCTCCTCCTAAAGTGTAACGGAGGAGTTCGAAGGTACGCTAGGTACGGTCGGACATCGTGCTAATAGTGCAATGGCATAAGCGTGCTTAACTGCGAGACCGACAAGTCGAGCAGGTACGAAAGTAGGACATAGTGATCCGGTGGTTCTGTATGGAAGGGCCATCGCTCAACGGATAAAAGGTACTCTGGGGATAACAGGCTGATTCCTCCCAAGAGTTCATATCGACGGGGGAGTTTGGCACCTCGATGTCGGCTCATCACATCCTGGGGCTGTAGCCGGTCCCAAGGGTATGGCTGTTCGCCATTTAAAGTGGTACGTGAGCTGGGTTTAAAACGTCGTGAGACAGTTTGGTCCCTATCTGCCGTGGGCGTTGGAAATTTGAAGGGGGCTGCTCCTAGTACGAGAGGACCGGAGTGGACGAACCTCTGGTGTACCGGTTGTCACGCCAGTGGCATTGCCGGGTAGCTAAGTTCGGAAGAGATAACCGCTGAAAGCATCTAAGCGGGAAACTCGCCTTGAGATGAGATTTCCCGGAGCCTTGAGCTCCTTGAAGGGTCGTTCGAGACCAGGACGTTGATAGGTCGGGTGTGGAAGTGCAGTAATGCATTAAGCTAACCGATACTAATTGCCCGTACGGCTTGTCCCTATAACCTTGGCAGTCATGCTGGGGTGCRATGACAGCGTTTGTTGACACAACAGATCAAAAAACTACTTCTTCCGGATTCAGCGTAGCGTCCTCCAYSAGGAGACGACACGCGTACAAGTCATGCCTGATGACCATAGCAAGTCGGTACCACCCCTTCCCATCCCGAACAGGACCGTGAAACGACTTTGCGCCGATGATAGTGCTGCAACCAGTGTGAAAGTAGGTTATCGTCAGGCTAATTATTCGCAGAAGCC